>CAZAUU010000015.1:0-42106 GCA_964488405.1 uncultured Phocaeicola sp. | reverse complement strand
CCGAGGTCAGCCCGTTGCTGCCCATGCCGCCGTTGTATTCCTTCTCGTAGGTGGCTTGCCCGTAGGAGGCGAGGCCCACAATGACATCACCCGGACGGATGTTGGCGTTATCTATCACGTCGCTGCGTTTCATGCGGCAGGTCACGGTCGAATCCACGATGATGGTGCGCACCAGGTCGCCCACATCGGCTGTTTCGCCCCCCGTGGCATAGACTCCCACACCCATCCGGCGCAGGTCTGCCAGCAGTTCGTCCGTGCCGTTGATGATGGCGGAAATCACTTCGCCCGGCACCAGCAGCTTGTTGCGCCCGATGGTGGACGAAACCAGGATGTTGTCCGTTGCGCCCACGCACAGCAGGTCGTCGATGTTCATGATGAGCGCATCCTGCGCGATGCCTTTCCACACGCCCAGGTCGCCGGTCTCTTTCCAGTACAGGTAGGCGAGGGATGATTTTGTGCCGGCGCCGTCGGCGTGCATGATGTTGCAGTACTCCGGGTCGCCGCCCAGTATGTCGGGGATAATCTTGCAGAAGGCGCGGGGGAAAATGCCCTTGTCGATATTTTTGATGGCGTTGTGCACATCTTCTTTGGATGCGGAAACGCCGCGTTGCATGTATCGTTGGTTGTTCATGGCTTTATGTGTAAATTATTCTTTTCCGGTAGGGATGTGCAAAAATAACGATTATTTTGCGTACTGCCAGCGTTTCAGGGTAAAAAGAATTCCACGGGCTCGCTTTCGTTCCCGTAGCGGTCTACGGCGGTTACCGCCCAATAGAGGTATTCCTGCCACGGTACTTCGGGGATGTACGTGTATTCCGTGCTTTCTGTGCGTGGGTGGATGAGGCAGGCGGGGTCGGAGGTGTCCACCGGATGCGTGTCCGAAGCGTAGATGCGGTAGTAGATGTTTTCCTCGGAGGAGGCTTTCCACTGCAGGTGTACCCCGTGTTCCAGCGGGCGGAATACGGGCTCCGAGGGAGGGGAGGGGGGGATGCTGTCTGCCCATGTCATGGGGGGCACTACTGCCGGGAAGGGGTAGAAACGCAGGCAGAGCTCATCGGCAAGCCCCTTGGCATTTTGCAGGAGGAAACGGGTGCGGAAGTATGCCTGCCCGTCCAGCCCCGCGGAGCGGGTGAAATAGATCTGGCGGATGATTTCGTCCAGACTCCAGTCCTGCTCGTCGGGGTGCAGGAGGTAGATGCCCAGCCCCGGCACAATCCAGCGCCCGCGTTTGTGTTCTTCCCAGTCGAGCGCGAAGGGGTAAAATTGGTTTCCCCGGAAGTACATCATGGGGAAGAGTGCGTCGAGCATGCCTTCTTCTATCCATTTGCGTGCATCCTGGAATACCTCGTTGTAGGCGTTCCATCCGCGCGACGAATAGCGTTCCGTGTCACGGAATTTCCCTACCGGCGAGCAACTTACCTTCACCCAGGGCTTCAGCCCTTTGACCTCGGTGCCGATTCGCTTCACAATGCGCGTGATGTTGTCCCGTCTCCATTGGCCCAGGCTCTGCCCTTTGCCGTTCCGGCGGAAGGCGGCGCGGTCGGGGAAGTCTTTCCCCTGTTCCGGATAGCGGATGTAGTCGAGGTGGATGCCGTCTACATCGTAGCGCGATACGATTTCGCGCACTATGCCCGCCAGGTAGTTGTCCGTCTGCGGATTGCTCGGGTCCAGGTACCATTCGCCCCGGTATTGCTTGCATAGCTCCGGGTGTTTGCGGGGTACGGCGTCTTTCCCCTGCAGCCGCACCTGGTGTGCGTTCCCTACGGGTATGGCGACAATCCAAGCATGAAACTCCAGCCCCCTCCGGTGGCATTCCTCGATGGCGAACTGCAGGGGGTCGTAGCCGGGGTCTTTCCCTGCCCTGCCTGTGAGTGATTCGGTGAAAGGTTCGTATGCCGAGGGGTAGATGACATCCCCGCGCAGGCGGGTCTGGAACAGCACGGTGTTGAAGTGGGCTTCCTCCAGCCGGTCCAATATGCGGCACAGCTCGGCTTTCTGCTGCCCGATGCCTTGTTCGGACACGGCTTTGTTCGCGGGCCAGTCCATGCCGCTCAAGGTGGTGAGCCATGTGGCGCGGATTTCATATTTCGGCGCTGTCTGCGCGAAAGCGGCAGGGAAGAGAAGAAGAAGAAGCGGCAGTGACAGGATGATATGTCGTAGCTTGTACATGACGGGTGGCGTTTTTGGGGAGGCAAAGATACAAACATTTTTCTTTTTTTGTTACTTTTGCGGCCGATGTTTAAAAACGTAGCAACGCAGGGAAAATCCTCGCGGAGCGGAGATTCCGTGCCCATGGGGGAAGGACCTGTCCAAATTTCAAGGATAATGAAAAGACATACTGTATTGTTGGCGGCTTTGCTGGGCGGTACGCTGGTGGGCCATGCGCAAAAGAAAGGTTTCGACTACACGTTTTATGGCCAGGTCCGTACCGATTTGTTCTACAACAGCCGTTCCAATTCCGAGACCGTGGACGGCATATTTTACATGTACCCTTTGGACAAAGACCTGGATCCGAACGGGAACGACCTGAACGGTGACGCGAACGGCAGTTTCTATACCCTTTATTCCCGTGTGGGAGTAGATGTGTCCGGTCCCATGCTGGGCAAGGCAAAGGCCTCGGCGAAGGTGGAGGTGGACTTCCGTGGGTCGGGCACCACATACACCCTGTTCCGTATCCGCCATGTCTACTTCAACCTCGATTGGGGAAAGTCGGCGTTGCTGGCGGGGCAGACGTGGCATCCGCTCTACGGCGATGTGGCTCCTGAGATACTGAACCTGAACATGGGTGCGCCCTACCAGCCGTTTAGCCGTGCGCCACAGATCCGTTACCGTTTTACCACGCAGCATTTCCGCCTGACGGCGGCTGCCGTGTGGCAGTCCCAGTACCTGTCGGTGGGACCGGACTCGGACGAGCCGGGTGCGACCGCCACGCGCAAGCATCAGGATTTTATCAAGTGGAGTTGCGTGCCCGAATTGTATGTGGGCGCGGATTACCTTGCCGAGGGCCTGCTTGCCGGGGCAGGTGTGCATGTCAGTTCCATTGTGCCGCGCACCCAGTCGGAAACCGCCAACGGTACCTACCACGTGGACGAGCGCATCACGGGTGTTTCGGCCGAGGCGCATGTGAAGTACACCCGCGACAGCTGGCTGGTGGCTGCCAAGAGCGTGCTGGGCACGAACCTGACGCAGGCAAGCACCGTGGGCGGATACGGCATCCGCAGCATCGACCCCGTGACGGGCGAACAGGAATATGCCGCCCTGCGCACCTCGTCTGCGTGGGTGAACGTGGCGTATGGGCGGAAATGGCGTCCGGCGCTCTTCTTCGGCTACCTGAAAAACTTGGGTGCCTCGTCCGAAGTGCCATACGGCACGCTGGGCACGGGCACTGCGCTCGACCAGCTCTTTACGGGCACTGCCGAGCTGACGTTCAACGTCTCCCACTGGAAGTTCGGTGCCGAATATTCCGTGTGCACGGCATGGTATGGCGATGAATTCAATGCGAAGGCAAAGGCCGTCGCTTCGCATTCGGTCCTGAACCACCGTCTGGTAGTGACGGGTATCTTCCAGTTCTGAGTCGGCTCAGATCAGGATGCGCTTCTTCCGGTAGTAGTCGCGGAAGTCTTTGGGAGAGGCTTTCTTCTTCTTCTTGAAGATGCGGTTGAAGTTCGACAGGTTGTTGAACCCCGACTCGTAACAAATTTCGGCGATGCTCATGGTGGAGTCCACCAGCATGCGTGCGGCGTGCCCTAAACGGATGTCGATGATGTATTCCGACAGGCTCTTGCCGGTGCGCAGCTTGAAGAAACGGCTGAACGACACTTCGGTCATCCCCACCAGTTTGGCAAGCTGCCCCAGGCGGATTTCCTCTTTGTAATGGATGTTGATGTAGTTCTGCACTTTCTGCACGCGCCGGCTGTCCGAGTGTGTCTCGATTTTGGCAAACGAGGAACTTGCCAGCACGCGTGCTTCATCGGTGAAGTAAGAAAGCTCGTACAGCAGGGTCAGGAAGCCGGTCACGGCATAGAAGCCTTTCGTTTCCGACAGCTTGTCGATAATCGAATAGATTTTCATGATGGCGGCGGAAGGGAAGCACAGCCCGTTGCGTGCCTTGTTGAACATCTTTGCCACGCGTGCGAACTGGTTGGTGTCGAGCAGGGTCTTCATGAAGGTGGGCGAGAACTGGATGGTGATTTCGCGCACTTCGGTATTCTTGCAGTCATGCTGCTCCCACACATGCTCCAGGTAGGGGCTGGTAATGAGCACCAGGTCGTATTCGCCGATGACTTCCGTCGAGTCGCCCACGATGCGGAGCACGCCGGGTGCGTTGATGACGAAGTTCAGCTCGAACTCTTTGTGGCAGTGTATCGGGTATTTGAACTCGTTTTTCCGCCGGTCGGCAATGTAAAAACAGTCTTTTTCCGACAAGGGTGTGATTTCGCGTATGATGTTTTTTTCTTTTATGACCATCTCCGGGGTTCGTGGGTTATGGGTTTAAACGGAGGGTACAGGTAGCGGCGGGCATCCCGTCGGCTTCTGCCGTCAGTGTGGCTTCGCCGGGTTCTCCCGTGCTTTGCAGCAGGACTTGGGCGAGGCCGTTGAAGGCTTTTACCCGGAAAGTGCGTGCGTCCGGGTCGGCGGGACGGTCGGCATCGCGGAAAGCGGGGTCACCGTTGCCCGCGCCCAATATGCGTACCGGTCCGCTGACTTCCAACACCAGCTCATCGCATGCCGTGGGCACCATCCGTTTCTGCTTGTCCTGCACCTCGATGCGGCATACGGCCACGTCGCTGCCGTCCGCCCGCAGCGTGTAGCGGTCGGAGGTAAGTGCCATGCGTGCAGGCGTCCCCGTGGTTTCCACCTGCTTTGTCAGCCATTTTTTCCCTCCTTTGTAGCCCACGGCCTTCACCGTCCCGGGCTGGTAGACGGCCTTCCATGCCAAGTGTCCGTTTTTCGGCATCGACTTGCGTCCCAGGCGTTTCCCGTTCACCGTCAGTTCCACCTCGTCGCAGTTGCTGTACACCCACACGTCGATGCTGTCTCCCTCATGTCCTTGCAGGTTCCAGTGCGGCAGGATGTGCAGCACCGGCTCGTCTGTCCACCACGCCTTCAGGTAGTAGGCTTCGTCCTTGGGGAAGCCGCAGTAGTCCAGGATGCCGAACTGCGAGCCGGTGGCGGGGTATTTCAGCGGGTTCGGCTCGCCCCGGTAGTCGAATCCCGTCCAGTAGAACAGGCCGCCCAGGTAGGGACGTTCATCGTAGAATTTCCAGCCGCGTTCGATGCAGTTCAGGAGGCTGTCCGGACCGTTGGGCTTGCGGTTGAGTGCCATCATGCGTCCCTCGTCTGCCGCGTCGAAGTAGATGCCGCGCGTGCCGCATCCGGTGGTTTCCTCCGTGCCCACGGCACAACGTTGCGGGTAGTCCTTGCGGTGCTGCTCGACGGGGTTCTGCAATATGTAGTTGTAGCCCGCCACGTCGGCAGGTTCCAGGATGGTGGGTCCGCTGCTCGATGCCGCGGTCATCGGCCGGGTGGGGTCGAATCGGTGGCAGTATTCGCGCATGGAGGCGGCGATGCGGCGGCCGCTTTCTTTCCATTCGATACCCCATTCCTCGTTGCCGACGCTCCAGAGGATGATGGAGGGGTGGTTGCGGTCGCGCCTGATCATGCGTTCCAGCAGGTCGATATGCTCGTTGTTGATGCCTGTCAGGCGGTTTTCCTCAATGACCAGCATGCCCAGCGTGTCGCAGGCGGCAAGCATTTCGGGGGTCATCGGGTTGTGCGAGGAACGGTAGGCGTTGCAGCCGAATGCCTTGAGCTGCCTGATGCGGTATGCCTGCAGGGCATCGGGGATGGCGCTGCCTGTGCCGGCATGGTCCTGGTGCATGTTCACGCCTTTCAGCTGCACGTGTTTGCCGTTGAGGAAGAACCCGTGGTCGGGGTCGAAGGCGATGTGCCGGATGCCCGTAGAGGTGGTGTATGTGTCTGTCACGTTACCGTCCGAGCATACTTCCGTGTACACGCTGTACATGTAGGGTGAGTCCGTCGACCAGAGTTGCGGGTTTTCCACCGTCAGTTCCACGCAGGTGGTGCGTTCTTGCTTGGGCAGCAGGGCGGTGGCGGCGGGACTGTCCGTTGCGGAGCCCACCTCGTTGCCGTCCCTGTCTCTCAGCGTGTGGCGCAGGGTGTAGGAGGCAGGTGCCGTCCCGTCGTTCTTCACCGTGGTCTCGATGGTGAGCACGGCTTTGCTGAATGCCACGGTGTCGGGGAAGGAGGCATGTACGAACGTGCCGAAGGGTGCTACGTGCAGGGGTTCCGACTTGTTGAGCCAGACGTGGCGGTAGATGCCGGCGCCTTCGTAGAACCAGCCTTCCTCCAGCGTGGCATCGGCACGCACGCACACCACGTTCTCGCCGCCGTAGTTCAGGTATTCGGTGATGTCGTACACCTGCGTGGCGTAGCCGCTTGGCTCGTGGCCCAGGTAGAAGCCGTTCACCCACACGCGGGCGTCGCGGAAGATGCCGTCGAACTGGAGCCAGATGTGCCTGCCCAGGTCATCCTGCGGGATGGTGAAGGTCTTGCGGTACCAGCCCACGCTGGTTTCGGGATATTTGTATCCCACGGTCTTGTAGCCGTGGCTGTGGCTGGCTTCGGGTGCGAAGGGGAGGTATGTCACCCAGTCGTGGGGCAAGTCGATGCGCTCCCACGTGGAAGCATCGAATTTCTCCGCGTAGGGGCCCTCGTTGTGTATGGAGGCGGCTTTGGTCAGGTAGTTGAAATACTCGGTGCCGCATCCGTAGTCTTTTTCGGGTGAAGAGGCGTTCCCGAAGGCAAACCGCCAGTCTTTGTCGAAGAGGATGTGTTCGCGTTGCGGATGGGCGGTGAGGGAGGCAGCAAGGCTGCACAGTACGGCCAGAAGCCAAATACGGTTTGATTGCATGATATTAATTTTTTGCAAAAATAAGGGTACTTGTGGATGAAACATGATATTATTTTATCCGATTTCGATATAATCTGTTATTCCCGGTATTTTTCGCCTGAACCGTTCCATTTTTACAGCGAAGCATCCGGGGCATCTGCGGCGGGTGGCGGGGCAGTATTTCGGGCAGTGGCTTGTGACAGGTGTGGCACCCTATTTTATAACTTTCGCAATAAGGTCGTGGAACATCTAAAAGTAGACCTTCCACGACATATATGAAAAGTTTGAAAATCGCCTGTCACACCTGTCACTGTGCCGTCGGGAGACGGGAGTTCGTTTCGCCTTCGGGATATGTGTATCCGTCAGTGGCACAGTGTTTTGCAGGATGCGGAAAGGGCTTTCCGCAGAACGGTTTGCACGGCGCGTCTCCGGACTTTTTCCACGACTTTCCACCACTCCGCATGTCGTGGAAGGTCCTTCAAAAACAGGGCGGACCGCCACTTCCGCGGAGGTCCCGCCGGCATGGGGAGATGTATCTGTTCCGGGATTGGCTTGCCTGCCTGATTTGTCAGAAAATGATAAGACAATATTAGCAGGTCTGGCGGATTATGCCTATTTTTGCCTTTACGGAATTACCATTTAAAAACATGAAAAACATGAAAGGAAAAATCTTTTTGTTGGCCGGGGCAGTCTTGCTGGCTTCCGGCATCCGTGCACAGCAGCAGGTGTGTGTCTCCACGCCCGGCACTTCGCTGGTGTTGGACGCTCCGACGGGGGGAGAGCTGAGGTATGTGTATTATGGCACGAAGCTGACGGAAACCGACTTGGAACAGCTGAATGCCGTGAGGAACTGCCACCAGGCAGCCTATCCGGTGTATGGCATGAATTGTGCCGCCGAGACTGCACTGTCCGTGCGCCATGCCGACGGGAACCTGTCTACGGAGATGGTTGTGGAGGGCGTGTCGGTGGCTGACACCGACTGCGCCACCGAAGTGTCTGTCCGCATGAAAGACAAGGCGTACCCGTTTTACGTGAACGTGTGCTACCGGGCTTACCGCGATGTGGACATCATCGAGGCGTGGACAGAAATCAGCCATGCCGAGAAGAAGGCGGTCGTGCTCAGTCAATTCGCTTCCGCCTACCTGCCTTTGCGTCGGGGAAACGTGTGGCTCTCCAGCCTGTACGGTTCGTGGGCGAACGAAGGAATAGTGGCACAGGAGCCATTGGAGCCTGGCATGAAGGTGATAAAAAACAAGGACGGCGTGCGCAATTCGCATACGGCGCATGCCGAAGTGATGTTCTCGCTGGACGGCCGTCCGCAGGAAAACAGCGGGAGGGTCATCGGCGCGGCATTGTGTTACAGCGGGAACTACAAGCTCCGCATCGACACCGACGACAGCGAATACCACCACTTCTTTGCGGGCATCAACGAAGACAACTCGGCGTACAACTTGCCGAAGGGGGAAACATTCGCCACGCCCGTGCTGGCGCTCACCTATTCCGACGAAGGACTGGGCGGGGCAAGCCGCAATTTCCACCGGTGGGGGCGGACATACAAGCTGGCGCACGGGAACGTGCCGCGCAGGATCTTGCTGAACAGCTGGGAAGGGGTGTATTTCGACATCAACCAGCAGGGCATGGAGCAGATGATGGCGGACATCGAGTCGATGGGCGGCGAGCTCTTCGTGATGGACGACGGCTGGTTTGGTGACAAGTATCCTCGCAACAACGACAGTTCTTCGTTGGGCGACTGGGTGGTGGACACACGGAAACTGCCCGACGGCATCGGCGGGCTGATACGCGACGCGAAGAAGCACCACGTGGACTTCGGCCTTTGGATTGAACCGGAAATGTCGAACACCGTCAGCGAGCTGTTCGAGAAACATCCGGAATGGGTCATCACGGCACCCGGGCGCGACCTGGCATTGGGACGCGGGGGGACGCAGGTGGTGCTCGACCTTTCCAACCCCGAAGTGCAGGACTTCGTGTTCGGCGTGGTGGACAACCTGATGACGGAATACCCGGAAATCAGTTACATCAAGTGGGACGCCAACATGGGTATCACGAACCACGGCTCCAACTACCTGACGATGGACAACCAGAGCCACCTCTACATCGAATACCACCGGGGGCTTGAGAAAGTATGCCGGCGCATCCGCGACAAGTATCCCGACCTCACCATACAGGCGTGTGCCAGCGGGGGAGGGCGTGCCAACTGGGGCTGCCTGCCGTGGTTCGACGAGTTCTGGGTGAGCGACAACACCGATGCCCTGCAGCGCATCTATATGCAATGGGGCACCTCGTACTTCTTCCCTGCCATCGCCATGGCGTCGCATATCAGCGCGGCCCCCAACCATCAGACCTTCCGCACCATCCCGCTGAAATACCGCATCGATGTGGCGATGAGCGGGCGTTTGGGCATGGAAATCCAGCCAAAGAACATGACTGACGAGGAAAAAGAGCTGTGTCGCAAGGCGATTGCCGACTACAAGATGATACGGCCGGTGGTGCAGTTTGGCGATATCTATCGCCTGGTTTCTCCCTACGACCATTTGGGCGTGGCCTCGCTGATGTATATTTCTCCCGAAAAGGACAAGGCGGTGTTCTACTGGTGGAAGACGGAACATTTCTGCAACCAGCATCTGCCCCGTGTGAAGATGGAAGGGCTGGACGCGGCGAAGACCTACCGCATCCGTGAACTGAACCGTATCGACAACGAGCCGCTGTCCTTCGAAGGCAAGGCTTACAGCGGTGCTTTCCTGATGCAGAACGGACTGGAGATACCGTACAACCACAAGGTGGACTACCATAAGCAGAACGATTATTCCAGCCGCGTGCTTTACCTGGAGGAAGTACGCTGAAGGGTGTGTGCTGTTCCCCCGCGCGGGGAACGGCTTACAAGTCTTTCACCAGGATGTGACTCCCCTGGCGAAGCACCTGCTCTTTCGCCCCGGCAAGCGCCTGCCACGTGCCGGAATACTGCGTCTTGTCTATCTTGAAGTTTTCTGCCCCCGCGCAGTCCAGCTTTTCCATGAGCACGCCCACCGTGAGCCGGTTGATGTCCATGCCGGGCAGGTAGCGGATGCTTCCGTCCTTGCGGTCGCCGTAAATCTCGTAGACGAGGTGGATGTCTGTCAGCTCGTACAGGATGTTTTTCGCGAGCCGGATGGGGATTTTATATTCCTTCGCCAGCTCTTCGGCGGTATAGGGCGGCTCTTCCCGTTCCAGCCGTTTGCAGATGGCGGAGAGGATGACGGCGCAGAAGAAGTCGTGGAACCTCCGGCTGATGCGGGCGGTCTCCTTCACGAAGCTGAAGGAAGGCAGGTTCTGGCTGACGTAGCTCATTTGTGCGCCGAAGAGGCAGATGGTCCACGAGATTTGCGTCCACAGCAGGAACATCGGGATGGCGGCAAAGCTTCCGTAGATGGCGTTGTAGGTGGTGAGCCATATCTGGCTGTTGACATAGAAATACTGGAAAGCCTGGAAGGCACTGCCTGCGAGCACGCCCGGAAACCAGGCATGGCGCAGTTCCACCTTCGTGTTGGGCATGAAGATGTAGAGGGCGGTGAACATGCCCCACGTCAGGGCGTAGGGGATGAGTTTTACCAGCAGCTGTATGACGGGTGCCAGCACGTGGAACGTTGCCTGGCCCTTGACGTAGGTGGTCATGAAGATGGTGAGTCCGCTGGAGATGACGATGAGCAGCGGCAGCAGGAGAATCATCGAGAAGTAGTCCGTGATTTTGCGGAAGAGGGTGCGCGGCCGTTTCACCTGCCAGATGGCATTGAAGCTCCGTTCGATATTGTTGGTCAGCATCAGGACGGTCCATAGCAGCATGATGAGGCCCACACCGATGAATACCCCGCTTTGGGCACGTTGCAGGTACGAGTTGACCCACGAGAGTATCAGCCCGCTCTGCTGGCTCATGATCCCGCCCTTCAGCTGTTGCTCCATCAGTTCCTCGAAGCCGAACCCGCGCGTGATGGCGAACAGGAGGGCGAAGATGGGGATGATAGATAGGAGTGTGCTGTATGTCAGTGCCGAGGCACGTACGGGGATGCGGTCGTTCAGGAATTGTTCTACCGAGAGGTAAATGACTTTCAGGCAGTTGTACAAGCGTTGGCGTACGGGCGTGACTTCATCTTCGGTGATTCTCCAAATACCGTCGGTAAGGAACTGAAGCCAGTTTTGAGGTCGCATAGGCAATGGTTTTAAGAAGAGGCAGCCGGACTGTAAGCCGGGTTCTGTTCCTTAAAGGTTTAAGGCGTTTGTCATTTATCTACGCTTTTTGTCACCAAAAAGCTTTAGCGATCTACCCTCCGACGTGGGGCGAGCAACCCTCCTTGGTGCCGGTTTACATGATCTTGCAACTCCTAAGATGCACAGCCCGCATGTCACCATGCGGCTGGTAGGCTCTTACCCTGCCTTCTCACCCTTGCCTCCCCGGTAGAGGGAAGGCGGTTGTTTTCTTCTGCATTACTCTGCCCTTGCGGGCAGCTTTCTGTTAGGAAGTAGGATGCTCTGTGTTGCCCGGACTTTCCTCCTGCACCGAAAAGTGCCGGCGACAAACCGTCCGACTGCTTCTTGCGACAAAGGTACGCAAATTAACCGGAACTTTGCCTTTTTTGCCGGAAATATCTTCCTGCCACCTGCAAAAGGGATTGGTAATGAATGCAAATTTGTCAGTTTTCCACCGTTAATGGCGGTTAATGCCCTTCCGCCTGTGTTAAAAGAGAAAAAAAAGAACCGGCATGAGTGACAACTGCATCGTTTTTGTTCTAATTTAGCAGTTGAATGTTAAACAAATATCGAAATTAACAATTAAAACGGATTGGATATATGAAAAAGACAACTAAAATCGTGGTAGGAGCCATTGCCCTGATTGCTGTAAGTGCAGGGGTGGCAGGTGTGACTTCCTATACTGTCATGCAGTCGGGGAAGGCGAAGGGCACCTCTTTCTATGATGAGTTCCAGACAGCGGCCCCTGTCCGGTATGCCGCATTGGATGCTTCGAAGATGCAGCCGGTCGACCTGACCGGGGCTGCCGAAAGCTCGCTGAACTCGGTGGTGCATATCATGGCGGTGCAGCGGAGCAAGACACAGGTGATAGAGAGACAGCCTGACATATTTGATTTCTTCTTCGGGGACGGCCGCGGACGCCAGCAGGAAGTGCAAACCCCCGAACAGCGTGGGTTCGGTTCGGGTGTCATCATCTCGAAAGACGGATATATCGTGACGAACAACCACGTGATTGACGGGGCGGACGAGATTTCCGTGAAACTGCACGACGGGCGCGAGCTGAAAGGGCGGGTTATCGGTACCGACTCCACCACCGACCTTGCCCTGGTGAAGATAGAAGGCGATGACTTTCCCGCCATCCCGGTGGGCGACTCGGATGCCCTGAAGGTGGGCGAATGGGTGCTTGCCGTAGGCAACCCGTTCAACTTAGGCTCTACCGTCACGGCGGGTGTAGTGAGCGCCAAGGCCCGCGGCTTGGGTGCCAACCAGGTGGAATCGTTCATCCAGACCGATGCGGCCATCAATCGGGGAAACAGCGGTGGCGCACTGGTGAATGCACAGGGAGAACTGGTCGGCATCAATGCCATGCTCTATTCGCCCACAGGCACTTATTCGGGCTACGGGTTTGCCATCCCCACCAGCATCATGACCAAGGTGGTGACCGACCTGAAGCAGTACGGAACCGTACAGCGTGCGTTGCTGGGCATTGCCGGGCGTGACATGGGCCGGGAAGAGTATACGGAGGAAATGCGCAAGGAGCAGAAGGAATTGGGCATCAACGAAGGCGTGCAGGTAGTGGAGGTGACCGAAGGCGGAGCATCGGAAGGCATCCTGCAGAAGAACGACGTCATCATCGCACTGGAAGGCAAGAAAATAAAGACGATGGCCGAATTGCAGGGAGCCCTTGCCAAGCACCGTCCGGGCGACAAGGTATCGATTACGGTATGGCGCAACAAGGCAGAAAAGAAACTCTCTGTCACGCTGAAGAACGCACAGGGCAATACGAAAGTGGTGAAGAAGGCCGACATGCAAATCCTGGGAGCTGCCTTCCGTGTAGTGCCTGACGACTTGAAGCGCCAGTTGAACCTGGGCTACGGTATCCAGGTGACGGGCGTGAGCGAAGGGCGTATGTCGGAAAGCGGTATCCGGAAAGGGTTTATCATCCTGAAAGCGAACGGCAAGCAGTTGCGCACCGTGGAGGATCTGGAAGAGGTGATGAAGACCGCATCCCAGTCGCCCGACCAGGTATTGTTCATGACGGGTGTTTATCCGTCCGGCAAACGTGCCAACTATGCCGTTGACCTTGCCCAGGCTGAATAAGGAATCGGGGAAAAGTAGTTTTCATATAGGATAGGTAAAGATTAAGATTGTGTGTGGGGTTGCTCCGCTTCCGGGCGGGGCAACCCTTATTTTCTGTCCGTCACGGCGGGCTGCCGTCCCCCTTCCTTCGCAATACCTGTTATCGTTTCCTGTTTACATCCTGTTTCGCTTTTTTGTCCTGCTCGGGTAAGACAGTGGCTGTATAGCCCAGTTTGCTGATTGCCGATTTTAATTTCTTCTCGGAGGTTTTGTCTTTCCGGTACTCGACGGTCACTGTCTTTTTGGGGAGGTTGACATCCAGCCTGGTGACACCCTTTTCGAAAGAGAGGTTCTCTTCAATCCGTTTCTGGCATTTTTCGCAGGTCATCGACACCAAAAACGTCACTTCCGCCTTTTCTTTCTTGTCCTTTTTCACATCTTTTGCCGAAGCCATGAACGAGAGGCTCAGCATGCACAATGTCATCAGTGCGATTACTTTTGTTTTCATGTTCTTACATATTTAGATTAGACACTATGGTTGATTGTCATTTGGGAATATAATAACGGATGCCGGCGTATAGCCTGTAGCCCATTGTCGGTCCCCACACCATTGTGGTGTCAAAGTCCGGACCGTATGGGTCGTCGGCAGATACGATCGGATTCTCTTGCTTGTAGTCCGTGAGGTTCTCGCCTCCCACATAGATGTTCCAGCTGCGAAACCGGCGTGTGACTTGGGCACTCAATTGGGCGAATGCGGGGAAGGTGTTGTCCCACAACGGATTCTCCGCATCCGGTGTGGGCATCCGTCCGCCTCCGTTGAGCTGGACCGTGACATCGAACTGCCATCTCTTCAGAGGCGTTTCGTAGGATGCGGTGGCCAGTGCTTTGTAGCGGCTTGTAAGCGGCTTGCGCATGGTTTTGTCCCCGTAGGTGGATTTTACGTCCATCCATCGGTAGGCTCCCATGAGGGTGAAGCCGCGGAATAGCGGATAACTGGCGTCTATCTGCAACACGTTGGATGTGGAACGCCCTGCAAGGTTATAGAAATAGACGGCATGCGCATCCGAATCCATGTCTACGACCACCTGGTTGTGGAAGTCCGTATAATACCATTCGGCATTGATTACCAATTCTTTTTCCCTGACCGGGATATAGAAAGACGCACTGATGCCGTAGTTCCAGGCATCTTCCTGTTTCAGATTGTCGGCAATGTACAGGGTGCGGCTGCTTGCCAGCAGGTAACTGTTTTCTGGGAAAACGAATGCCGTGCGGTAGCCTTTGCCGACGGAACCCCTTAGATTCAGCCACGGAGCCGCGTGGTACCTGACATGCATACGGGGCGTGACAAACCAGTGGTGCAATGAACTGTAATCGGTGCGGAGTCCGGCCATCAGCGTGAGTTGCTCTGCGGGAGTCCACGTGTATTCCGCATAAATCCCCGTTGCTGTTTCGTTGACCTCTTTCCACTGGGGGAAATAACGTTCCACCACATTCCCCCGCTGCACATATCCGTCCCAATTGAAATTGACGCCTGCCGCCAGTTTGTGCTGCGTGCCGAATCCGCTTTCGTACAATAGGGAAACGTAGACATTCGATTCGTACACGTTGTATGTTTTGTCCGCATAGTTGGAACGCTGGTCGTGATAAGAACCGGATGCGATGACGGCGATGCTTTCATCCCTTTCCCGGTCAAGGATAAACCCGTTTTTTGTGAATACCTCCACACGGTCGACGTCGTTGCTTATGGTGTAGGGAACGGCTCCCGCGATGTCCTGCAACGTGTGTGCGGTCTGCCCGCTTTCTCTCCTGTCCGTCAGCACCTTTATCCCGGATTGGGAAACAAAGTCGGGTGTCTGGTAGTGCCAACGGTTCATCGCACTGAACGATTGCATCCTGGGGGCGTCCAGGAACGTATCCTTGTTCTTGTCGTGCGACTGCTTCTCATTATAGTAATTGAGGAAGAGCGCGGTCGACAAGCGGTCGTTCAGCTCAACTGCCCCCACGGCATTTCCTTCATAACGCCCCGTGCTGCCGGCAAAAAGATTGACAAACAGGGGATCTGCCGTTTTCGGTTTCTTATATTCCACATCAATCTGCCCGGTGACAGATTCGTAACCGTTTCTTACCGAAGCCGCGCCTTTGGACACCTGTATGCTCTGCATCCAGGGTCCCGGGATGTAATCCAGTCCGTAAACGGCAGCGGCTCCGCGCAGGTTGGGGAAATTTTCCGTGAGCATCTGCACATACGTCCCGGCGAGTCCCAGCAGCCGGACCTGTTTGGCTCCCGTCACGGCATCGCTGTAGGCGACATCCACCGAGGGGTTCGTTTCAAAGCTCTCCGAAAGGTTACAACAGGCGGCGCGTGTCAGTGCCTGCGACGTGATGCTTTCCGTATTCAGCACGCCCTGTCTTTTTTTGAATGTGCCTATGCCACCGGCGGTGACGACTACCTCCTCCAGTTCTGTGGCAGGGAGCATGACCAGTATCTGCACGTCTGCGGGGCGTTCCAGCTCGTGGGTCAGTGTGGCAAACCCTACATAATCGGCTTTCAGCTGCTTTGTGCCTTCCGGCAGCGACAGTTCGAAATATCCGTTCCCGTCCGTCACAACGGCGTGTTGCCTGTCATCGTAGACATAAGCCCCGGGTAGGGGCGTGCCTTCCTTGTCCAGGACGTAACCTTTAACCGTCCTGTACGGGTTCGCTGCCCAAAGGAGGACGTTGCCCGTCCACACCAGCAATATAAATGACAGAATCGCCTTCATGTCTACCTGCTCCCCAAGTAAAGGAAAAACATGCCGAGCAATACCAGCGCGAGGTCGGCAGCCTTGGCGCGCAGGTTTTTCTCGTGGAAGATGAGGGCACCGAAGAGGAACGACACCACCACGCTTCCCCGCCGTATCATCGAGACGATGGAAATCATGGAATCTTCCATGCCGAGGGCGTAGAAGTAGACGAAGTCGGCGGCGGAAAGGAAGATGGAGATGAAGAGGATGCACCAGTTCCAGTGGAAGGGGGAGGACTTCCGATTAGGAAGCCAGAGGAAGAGTAGCACGCCTCCCATCATGAAAAGCTGGTAGATGTTGTACCACGATTGCACCACCATGTTGTTGAACCTTCCCATGAGGAACTTGTCGTACAGTGCGCTGACAGCCCCCAACAGGGCAGCGAGCACCACGAACCATACCCAGCGGTTGTGCTCGAAGTTGATACCCTCCTTCTTGCCCGCCCGGCTGAGCATGAAGAAAGAAACCGCTGCCAGCACCACGCCTGTCCATTGGTATCCGTTCAGCCTCTCGCCGAAGATGAGTAGCGCACCCACCAGTGTCATGACGGGGCGCGTGGCATTGATCGGGCCTACGATGGTGAGGGGCAGGTGCTTCATCCCGAAATAACCGAACGTCCACGAAGACAACACGATGACCGACTTGAGCAGGATGTACTTGTGCACCTCCCATCCTGCCGTGGCGGGCACGAAGAAAAGGGTGCCGTCCAATACGCCGGGGCAGAATCTGGAAACCAGGATAAAGGGGATGAATATCAGGCTGGAGAACAAAGTGTTCAGTGCCAGGACCGGAAGCACGGCATTGCCGGTGAGGGATTTTTTCTTGAATACATCATAGAAGCCCAGCAACGCCGCCGAGCAAAATGCTAAAACTAACCACATAGCGTTTTCCTGCTTTAAAAAGTGCCGGTGCAAATTTAGATATAAATCACGATTTATATACCAGTGTAATAAGAAAAAGTCAAGCTAGTCTTTATTTTATAGTGTTAGGATCCGTCTTGCAAATTGATTGGTACTTTTAAGGTTTAAGATGTTTAGTGTTAGAAGGTAAAGTCAGAAGAAAATGCCATTATGTAACAACTGTTTGGATTGCAATAATAAACGGACTAAGTCGGTGACAGTTATCAAGGAGGTCTGTCACCGGCCCATGTCATGAAAATACCGTTAAAGTCATCTTTTTTCAAAAATCTATACTCAGTTTGATGCTGAAACCTCCACAATTTACTTTATCGTAGTAGTAGCGACTATAATAATCAAGTTTTTGCATGGTATAACCGATGCCTACATTAAGACCGATGTTGTTCAAATTGAAGCGGCATCCAACAGATGGAGACATATAGAAGCCACTGTTGTCATACACAGCACAGCCAATCTTGAAATCTACGTAAGGCGTGACCCAATTGTTCAAGATGTCAGAACGTAGGTCAACAAAAACAGGGATTTCCACTAAGTCTTCATAATGGAAATAACTGACACCCATACCTAAACCAGCATAGAAATAGGGATTGAACTGATAGCCGTGTGAAGTAGAAAAATCTACGCGTCCTGTACCCCAATCACCAGTGCCAACGGTATATCCTATTTCAACGAATCCACGGTATCCTTGTTGCACACCGTTACCGTCAAATATTGAAATTCCACGTGATTGTTTCCCGCGCATTATAGGCGGTTCTTTGGTGATTTTCTCAACCTCTGACATGTTGTAGGCGAAAATGTTCCCATCATTGGTTTGGATTTTCAATGACTCATTTGGTACTTGTTCGATGATGATACCTCTGATAATGCTTCCATTTTTCAGGTAAACGACTTCTTGCAGTCCTTGTGCTAACCCAATGACAATGCTTCCCAAAATCAGGAACATGGATAATACTACTTTTTTCATTTGATCCTTATATATAAATAGATTAGGTTAATTGATTATGTTGTACAAATATATAAAATTTTATGATCAAAGTAAATGTGTTTTAGTACTATTGAGGAATAGTTGTTGTTTCAAGCGGTTTTGTGCCTACTTTTGTTGGCTTCTCGTTTTTAGCAGGTTCAAAGCGATTCTGTTAATAAACTAATGGGATGTTTTGTGCTGTCTTGATTTTATCAGGAAGCGCAGGTTTATTCTCCCTTGTTTTAACTGAATACAAGTAGCTGATGATCAGTAAACTTCTCATTTCAATCCGTCTAATACCCACTGCTTTTCTCTCCATACTTTTCCGAAGAAGAACAACGAGCAGAAAACTGAAGTTATTTCGAATATTCTTCCCGATTATTTGCAGGATAGGTAAACTCTGTTTATTTTTGGCGTCCCGAATGAAGCAGACGGAGGTATGGAGATTTGATGGACGGACGGATATTGCATAAACTGAAAATCCTTGCCGAATCGGCGAAATATGACGTGTCGTGTTCCTCGGGCGGGACAGTGCGCCGCAACACGCGGGGAGGCCTGGGCAACACCGTGGGGGGAGTGGGCATCTGCCACAGCTTTGCCGAGGACGGGCGGTGCATCTCGCTGCTGAAAATCATGCTCACCAACTATTGTGCCTACGACTGTGCCTATTGCATCAACCGGGTGGGCAACGACATTCCGCGTGCCACGCTTTCGGTGGGCGAGCTGGTGGAGATTACCATGGAATTTTACCGGCGCAACTACATCGAAGGGCTGTTCCTCAGTTCGGGGGTGGTGCGTAGTCCCGATTACACGATGGAACGGCTGGTGCGCGTGGCGAAGGATTTGCGTTTGAAGCACCGCTTCAACGGTTACATCCACCTGAAAAGCATTCCGGGTGCCAGTGTGGAACTGGTACATGAGGCGGGGCTTTATGCCGACCGCCTGAGCGTGAACCTGGAAATCCCTACCGAACGCAACCTGAAGCTGCTGGCTCCCGAGAAAGACCACCGGAGCGTGTACCTGCCTATGGGCTATATCCAGCAGGGCGTGCTGGAGAGTGCCGAAGAACGCCGGAAACACCGCCATGCGCCCCGTTTTGCCCCGGCAGGCCAAAGCACGCAAATGATTGTGGGTGCCACCTCCGAGACCGACAAGGACATCCTGCAGGTGTCTTCGGCCCTCTACCGGCATCCCACGATGAAGCGGGTGTATTATTCGGGTTATGTGTCGGTCAACACGTACGACAAGCGGCTTCCTCTCCTGAAACAGCCTCCGCTGGTGCGCGAGAACCGTCTGTACCAGGCGGACTGGCTTTTGCGTTTCTATCAATTCAAAGTGGACGAACTGGTAGACGATTCCTCGCCCGACCTCGACATGGAAATCGACCCCAAGTTGGCATGGGCGTTGAAGCATCCCGAGTTTTTCCCCGTTGATGTCCAGACGGCAGACTACGAGACACTGCTCCGCGTGCCGGGCATCGGGGTGAAGTCTGCCAAGATGATTGTGATGTCGCGCCGTTTCTCCCGCATCGGCTTCTACGAACTGAAGAAGATGGGGGCGGTGGTGAAGAAGGCACGTTATTTCGTCACCTGCCGGGAGTTGCCCGATGCCACGGTGCAGGAGCTGGGACCTGCCGGCGTAAGGAAACTGCTCCTTCCGAAGCCGGCGAAAAAACAGCCCGGTGCGGGCCAGCTGTCCTTCGATTTTGTTTATTGAAAAGGTTCGCGCGAAAAGAAACAGGATTGCTTATGCTGAGAAAGATACTGCACGAACTGAAACGGAAAGACCACCATCGGTATTTGGGTGGGCTGGATTTCTTTAAATATATCGGGCCGGGACTGCTGGTGACCGTGGGGTTCATCGACCCGGGAAACTGGGCTTCCAATTTCGCCGCCGGTTCGGGCTACGGGTATGCGCTTTTATGGGTGGTGACCCTCTCCACCGTCATGCTGATTGTGCTCCAGCACAATGTCGCCCATTTGGGCATCGTCACCGGGCTTTGCCTGAGCGAGGCGGCAAGCAAGTATGCGCCCGCATGGGTGTCGCGCCCCGTCCTGGGCAGTGCCGTGCTGGCATCCATATCCACCTCGCTTGCCGAGATACTGGGCGGCGCCATTGCGCTCGATATGCTGTTCGGCGTCCCCATAGCGGTTGGTTCGGTGGTGATTACGTTGGCGGTCGTCTTCCTGCTTTTCACCAATTCGTACAAGCGCATCGAGCGGGGCATCATCACTTTCGTTTCGGTGATAGGCTTTTCTTTCCTTTACGAGCTGTTCTTGGTCGATGTCGATTGGGGGCAGGCGGCACGCTCGTGTGTGGTGCCCGATATCCCCGAAGGGAGCCTGCTTGTCATCATGAGTGTGTTGGGAGCGGTGGTAATGCCCCACAACCTGTTTCTGCATTCGGAGGTGGTGCAGAGCCGCGAGCACAATAAAGGCGATGATGCCTCTATCAGGAAGCGCCTGAAATACGAGTTCTACGACACGTTGTTCTCAATGGGAGTGGGCTGGGCCATCAACAGCGCGATGATTCTGCTCGCCGCCGCCACGTTTTTCGTCCACCACACCCCCGTGGAAGAGTTGCAGCAGGCGCAATCGCTTTTGGGCCCGCTGTTGGGAGACCAGGCGGGCACGATTTTTGCCCTTGCCCTGCTGATGGCCGGCGTTTCGTCCACGGTCACCAGCGGCATGGCTGCCGGTTCCATCTTTTCCGGCATCTTCGGCGAGTCGTACCACATCAAGGATATCCATTCGCGCATGGGCGTCCTCTTGTCTTTAGGCGTGGCTTTGGTGGTTATCCTCTTTATCAACGACCCTTTCCGGGGGCTCATCCTTTCGCAGACGGCATTGAGTATCCAGTTGCCTTTCACGGTTTTCCTTCAGGTGGGGCTCACTTCCTCACGCCGGGTCATGGGCGATTACGCCAACTCGCGTTGGTGCGCTTTTGTGCTGTATACGATAGCCGTGGCGGTTTCTGTGCTGAATATCATGCTGCTGTTCGGATTATAATAAAAATGTGGCTCCATACTATTGCAGGTTCAGGCGATATTTTCGAACTTTGCACGCTGAAACAAACAAAATGTGAAGACTTTATGGAACAGAACAAGCCTGTGGCGGCGTTATTCGATTTTGACGGGGTAATCATGGATACGGAATCCCAGTACAGCCAGTTTTGGGACGGGATGGGAGAGAAGTACCATCCGGAGATTCCCCATTTCGGCAACATCATCAAGGGGCAGACATTGGAGGGGATTTACCAGCGCCACTTTGCCGGCATGGAGGAAGAGCAGCGGCAGATTACGGAGGCGTTGGACCGTTTTGAAAGCAGAATGGCCTACGAGTATGTGCTGGGAGTGGTGGACTTCCTGAAAGAACTTCGTGCGCACGGGGTGAAGATTGCCGTGGTCACCAGCTCGAACGAGCGGAAAATGGCGAACGTGTATGCCGCCCATCCGGAATTCAGGGGACTGGCGGACCGTATCCTGACGGCAGGCATGTTTGCCCGTTCCAAACCGGCTCCCGACTGTTTCCTGCTGGGTGCGGAAGTCTTTGGCACAGTGCCGGCAAACTGCGTGGTGTTCGAGGATTCTTTCCACGGGCTGGAAGCCGGCAATGCGGCGGGCATGAAGGTGGTAGGGCTGTGCACGACCAATCCGGCCGAAGCTATCTGTGGCAAGTGTGCCGTGGTGATACCCGATTTCACCTCGTTCGGCTACGAAAAGATGGAAAGCCTGCTTGCTTAACTCACCGGAAAACATTACATTTGCCCCGTTTTTTAAATTCTAAAGGAGGCGAATAGATTATGGCTGGATATCTTGTAAGCGACACACGGAAGGTGACGACCCATCGTCTGGTGGAGATGAAGGAAAAAGGGGAGAAAATCTCCATGTTGACTTCATACGATTATACCACGGCACGCATTGTAGACGAAGCAGGTGTGGATGCGATACTGATAGGCGACTCTGCCGCCAACGTCATGGCGGGATATGCCACGACCTTGCCCATTACATTGGACCAGATGATTTACCATGCCCAGTCGGTGGTGCGCGGCGTGAAGCGTGCGCTGGTTGTGGTAGACATGCCTTTCGGGTCTTATCAGGCCGACCCGTATGAGGGTGTGCGCAATGCCATGCGCATGATGAAGGAAACCGGGGCGGACGCACTGAAGCTGGAAGGCGGGGAAGAAGTCATCGATGCCATCCGTAAAATCATAGGGGCGGGCGTGCCCGTCATGGGTCACCTGGGGCTGATGCCGCAGTCCATCCACAGGTATGGCACCTTCGGTGTCCGTGCGAAAGAATCGGAGGAGGCCGAAAAGCTGGTGCGCGATGCGAAACTGCTGGAAGAGGCAGGCTGCTTCGGGCTGGTGCTGGAGAAGATTCCGGCGGCACTGGCACAGAAGGTGGCTTCCCTGCTGAAGATTCCCGTTATCGGAATCGGTGCCGGCGGGGCGGTAGACGGCCAGGTGCTGGTAGTGGCCGACATGCTGGGTATGACCAAAGGCTTCAGCCCGAAATTCCTGCGCCGCTATGCCGATTTGAATACGGTGATGACCGATGCCGTCGGGCAGTACGTGACTGACGTAAAGTCGGGCGATTTCCCTAACGAATCCGAGCAATATTGACCGGTATGCTGTGGAACAAGAATTTTTGTTTACTCGTAGCAGCAACCGTCTTGTTTCATGTAGCCGTTTACATGCCGTTCCCCTCTTTGCATCTGTGGATGATGGAGAGGTGGGGCTATACGGAGCTCCGGTCGGCGTGTGTGGCGGCTGCCTTCGGGCTTTCATTGCCTGTCCTTGGTGTTTTCAACAGTTACCTGGTCGACACGTTCAGCCGCAAGCAGGTCTGCGTGCGGAGCATCCTGGTGTTTGCCGTGCTTGCCTTCCTTTGCCCGTATGCCACGGCGGGATGGCAGGTTGTCTTGGTGCGCATCGTGCAGGGAAGCCTGTGCGGTGTGGCATTGATGGCTACGGGAAGCACACTGGCGATTGACGTGACTCCAAGCCGCCGGCGCGATGCGGCAAACCGGGTTTTTGCCTGGGCATACATGCTTGCCCTGCCGGCCGGGATGGCGGGAGGCTGGTGGGGATGCCGTCTGATGGAGACGGCACATCTGTTCCATGTCTCGGCGGGGCTTTGTGTGGTGTCCGCCCTTTTGGTTTGGCGGGTGAAGGTGTGTTTCCGTGCGCCGTTGGATTTGCCTTTGTGTTCGTCGGACCGTTTCTTTTTGCCCCGTTCTTTTCCTCCTGCCCTCAATGTGATGGCGGTGCCGTGGGTATGGGGTATGGTTTTCGTGTCGGTTTCCGAGGTTTCCGCTTATGTGTGGATGGCAGCGGGTGTCGTGCTCTACCTTCTTGTGAGGCAGGTGCTAGGGCTGCGCGAAGGAAGCCCCGCGCAGGTCGTGGCAGGTCAGTTGCTGACGATGTGCGGGACAGGGCTGTGGCACGTCAGTGCCGGCTCGTACGTCGGATACGCCGTCGGGGGCGGGCTTGTGGGGTTGGGTGCCGGGCTTTTTTCCGGATGTTTCCTGCAGATGATGGTCCTGCTTCCCCGCCATTGCGAACGCGGGACGGGTTGCCATACGTACCGCCTGTTGTGTGAAGCCGGGCTGGTGATGGGCATCGTGGTCGGGAAATACATGCAGGTACATGGCTACGGGCTTTGTCCCGTGGAATGGGTGGTGTGTGTGGCAGGCGTTGTGGCATACATGTCGTACACCCGCCGTTACTTCAAGAATCATTATCAACCATTTTAAATTAAGAGAATATGGCAGCAGACGACAAAAAGATCATCTTTTCGATGGTCGGAGTGAGCAAGTCTTACCAAAACAACAGGCAGGTACTGAAAGACATCTACTTGTCTTTTTTCTATGGGGCAAAAATCGGTATCATCGGCCTGAACGGTTCCGGGAAGTCCACGTTGCTAAAAATCATCGCAGGATTGGAGAAGGATTACCGGGGAGAGGTGGTGTTCTCTCCGGGTTACTCGGTGGGTTACCTGGCACAAGAACCGTATCTGGACGACACCAAGACGGTGAAGGAAGTGGTGATGGAAGGTGTGCAGGCTACTGTCGATGCACTGGCGGAGTACGAGGAAATCAACCAGAAATTCGGATTGCCCGAATACTATGAGGATCCGGAAAAGATGGATGCCCTGTTTGCCCGCCAGGCGGAGTTGCAGGACTTGATAGACGCCACGGATGCGTGGAACCTGGACAGCAAGCTGGAACGTGCCATGGACGCCTTGCGCTGTCCTCCCGAAAACCAGCCTGTCAAGAACCTGTCCGGGGGTGAGCGCCGCCGCGTGGCATTGTGCCGCCTCCTGCTCCAGAAGCCGGACATCCTCCTGCTGGACGAGCCTACGAACCACCTCGATGCCGAAAGCATCGACTGGCTGGAGGAGCATCTCCGGCAATACGAGGGTACGGTGATTGCTGTCACCCATGACCGTTATTTCCTCGATCATGTGGCCGGTTGGATCCTGGAGCTGGACCGTGGCGAGGGCATCCCCTGGAAAGGAAATTACTCAGGCTGGTTGGAGCAGAAGACCAAGCGCATGGAGATGGAGGAAAAGGTGGCAAGCAAACGCCGCAAGACGCTGGAGCGTGAGTTGGAATGGGTGCGCATGGCTCCCAAGGCACGCCAGGCGAAGGGTAAGGCACGCCTGAACTCGTACGACCGCCTGCTGAACGAGGACGTGAAAGAGAAGGAGGAGAAGCTGGAAATCTTCATCCCGAACGGGCCGCGCCTGGGCAACAAGGTCATCGAGGCAAGGCACGTGGCAAAAGCCTACGGCGACAAGCTGCTCTTCGACGACCTCAACTTCGTGCTTCCTCCCAACGGCATTGTAGGGGTAATCGGCCCGAACGGTGCCGGAAAGACCACGCTGTTCCGCCTCATCATGGGACTGGAGCAGGCGGATCGGGGCGAGTTTGAAGTGGGCGACACCGTCAAGCTGGCATACGTAGACCAGCAGCACAAGGACATCGACCCCGGAAAAACGGTGTACCAGGTAGTGAGCGGGGGCAACGAAGTGCTCCGCATGGGCAACCGCGATGTGAACGCGCGTGCCTACCTGAGCCGTTTCAATTTTTCCGGAGCCGACCAGGAGAAGCTTTGCGGCATGCTTTCAGGTGGCGAGCGCAACCGCCTGCACCTTGCCCTGGCACTGAAGGAAGAAGGCAACGTGCTGCTGCTGGACGAGCCGACAAACGACATCGATGTGAATACCCTGCGTGCATTGGAAGAAGGCCTGGATGATTTTGCCGGGTGCGCGGTAGTCATCAGTCACGACCGTTGGTTCCTCGACCGCATCTGTACGCACATCCTTGCCTTCGAGGGCAACAGCGAGGTGTTCTTCTTCGAAGGTTCGTACACCGAGTACGAAGAGAACAAGGTAAAGCGTATGGGCAACGTGGAACCGAAACGCGTCCGCTACCGCAAGCTGATGGAAGATTGACAAGGCGATGGTTACATTGTATTTGGCACGCCACGGACAGACGGAAGAAAACATAAACCGGATATTCCAGGGACACTTGCCCGGACACCTCACCGCGGAGGGGAGGTGCCAGGCGGTGGCTTTGGGCGAAAAACTGAAGGGAGTGCCGCTGGACGCGGTGGTGAGCAGCGACCTGCAGCGGGTGACGGATACGGTGCGCCTTGCCGTGGGCGGGCGCCATCTGCCGTGGGAGCAGACCCCGTTGCTCCGCGAAATAGATTGGGGAAGCTGGACGGGGCTGCTTGTAGGCAGTGTAGACCGTTCGCATCTGCCGGAAGATGCCGAGACGCGTGAGATGCTTTACGCCCGTGCCGGGCAGTGCGTCGGGTATCTCCGTGCCCGTTACGGAGGCAGGTGCGTGCTGGTGGTGGCCCACGGGCAGGTCAACCGCTGCCTCCGTGCACAGGCGGAAGGTATTCCCCTCGGCAGGTTGTCGGAAGTCCCGCTCATGCGGAACGGGGAAGTGGTACGTCTGGTGTTGTGACGGGGACGTATCAGTTGTGCACCAGCGTGCCGATGTGTTCGCCGGCAACCACTTTCTTCAGGTTGCCCGCCTGGTCCATGTTGAAGACAATGATAGGCAGGTTGTTTTCCTTGCACATGCAGGTCGCGGTGAGATCCATCACTTTCAGTCCGCGTGCCAGCACCTCATCGTAGGTGATGTCGTCGAATTTCCTGGCTGTGGGGTCTTTCTCCGGGTCGGCGGTGTAGATGCCGTCCACGCGTGTGCCTTTCAGCATGACGTCCGCTTCGATTTCGATACCCCTCAGCGAAGAGCCCGTGTCGGTGGTGAAGAACGGGTTGCCCGTGCCTGCGGACATGATGACCACTTCGCCGTTTTCCAGTGCCTCTACGGCTTTCTGTTTCGTGTAAAACTCGCCAATCGGTTCCATGCGGATGGCTGTCAGTACGCGTGTCTTCACGCCGTTCGCCGTCAGTGCCGAGCCAAGCCATAGACTATTCATCACCGTGGCGAGCATGCCCATCTGGTCGCCTTGTACGCGGTCGAACCCTTTTCCTGTCCAGTTCAGTCCCCGGAAGATATTTCCTCCCCCGATAACGATGCCTGTCTGCACACCCATGTCGTGTATTTCCTTGATCTGCAGAGCATATTCTTCCAGACGTTTTTCATCGATGATGCCGTACTTCTTTTCTCCCATCAGGCTTTCACCACTCAGTTTTAATAAGATACGTTTAAACTTTGCCATAATTGTGAATCTGTTTTTTTATGTTCGTGGCAAATTTAGATATAAATTCACGATTTATATGCCAGTGTTATAAGAAAGAATCATGTCCCCCTTATCTTTATGTGTGGAGGTTCCGGTGAACGAGCCGCACGCGGGACTGTTTCTATTCAAAATTCAGTCATACACAAACTGTCCTGCGGCGGATGAACACGATGAAGGTGAAAGTGGCGATAGCCCGTAAAATGCTCAACGCCGTATGGCATGTGTCGGATGAAGGGGTAGCTTACCGTGATTATAAAGAACATGTGCTTGTACATGTGACTGGTCCTGATTTTACAATTGGAATATTTTAGGAGTGGAAGGATATTGCCGGACCGGAAAAGAAATACGGTAGCCTTTCTTCGTTGAGGTATGAGAGGGGTAGGAAAACAAAAGCAGGAAGAAAACTATTTTTGTTTTCCTCCTGCTCGATTCGTTTTTCCCTGATTTTAATTTTCGTCTGCCGTCATGTCGCCTTCGATATAGAGGCGTATCACTTCCTGTTTGGCATTGGTGCGCAGGGTAATCGCCTTGCGAAAATGTCCGGGGAATTTTCCTGCACCGTTGTAGGTCACTGTCACCACTCCGCTTTCACCCGGTTTGATGGGTTCTTTGGGATATTGGGGTACGGTACATCCACACGATGCGATAGCTTGGTGGATGACCAGTGGTCCGTCTCCGGTGTTGGTGAACTTGAAAGTGCATGACACTTTCGGGCTGCTTTCCGGAAAACTCCCGAAGCTATGCGTGGTTTCGTCAAATTTGATTTCGGCGGTGCCGCTTGCCATCGCAAGTATTGCAACTGTTGCAAAAAGGAAAGTGGTAAGAATTCTTTTCATTGTCGAGCCGTGTTTAAAAGTCGTGATAAAGTTATGCCTTTTTTCATAAACAGACAGGGATACATACGTTAAAAATGAAGAATTTATCCTCTGCTTACCTGTTTCACTCCTTTCACCGTTTTTATTTTCTTGATGAGTGATTCCAACTTGGTGGTATCGTCTACCATTACTGTAAGCATTCCCGAAAAAAGCCCGTCGTCCGAATCGATGCTGATGGAACGCAACAGGATATTGTTCTCCTTGTTGATAATGGACGTGATGTTCGTCACGATACCGATGTCATCGTGTCCTACAATGCGGAGCGTGATGGGATATTGCTTGCCCTGGCTCTTGCCTGCCCAACGTGCCCGTACGATACGGTAAGGAAAACGTGTTCTCAGCTCGTGCGCATTCGGACAGTTGCTCCTGTGTATTTTGATGCCTCCCGATATGGTGACGAAGCCGAATACTTCATCTCCGTAAATCGGGTTGCAGCATCGGGCGAGCTTGAAGTCGAGGCCTTTCAAGTGTCGGTCGATTACCAGCACATCATCCTTGTAGGGATTTCTCTCATCGGCTACTTGCTGCATGTTGAAATTCTCTGCACTCCGGTGGGTTATCTCTTCATGCTGTTCGGTCTCCTTGCGCTGCATCTCCAGGTAATGGTCGATTACGGTGTTGATGTCCGATGTCTCGTTGGCGATGCTCTGGTAGAAGTCGGTCACGTTTTTAAAGCCTGATTTTTTGATGAGGCGCATCAGGATGGCTTCATTGTAGTCTATCTTGCGGTTCTTGAATTTGCGTTCCAGCGTTTCTTTGGCAAACTCGGTCTGGCGTGCTACCAATTCTTTCAGTGCCTGGCGTATTTTGGTACGTGCCTTCGGGGTAGTGACGAAAGTCAGCCAGTCGCGTTTGGGGGTTTGGGTAGTCGAAGTCATGATTCCCACCTGGTCGCCATTGCTCAGTGCCTGTTTCAGCTGTACGTTCCGTCCGTTTACTTTCGCACCTACGCAGTGGCATCCCAAATCGGAATGGATGGCGAAAGCGAAGTCGAGCACGGTGGCACCTTGCGGAAGCTTGTACAAGTCGCCTTTGGGGGTGAACACGAATACTTCATCTTTATACAGGTCCAGTTTAAACTGGTCTATGGTTTCCACATCGCTGTCTGCATTCTCCAATGTCTCGCGGATGGAGTTCAGCCATTCATCCAGCCCGCTTTCTCCCTTGATGCCTTTGTAGCGCCAGTGTGCGGCAAGTCCTTTTTCAGCTATTTCGTCCATGCGTTCCGTCCGTATTTGCACTTCTACCCATTTGCCTTCCGGTCCCATGACTGTGATGTGGAGCGATTCGTATCCGTTGCTTTTGGGCACGGAAAGCCAGTCGCGCAAACGTTTCGGGTTGGGCAGGTACATGTCTGTCACGATTGAATATGCCTGCCAGCATTCCTGCTTTTCCTTGTCCAAAGGCGAATCGAGGATAATACGGATGGCAAACAGGTCGTATACTCCCTCGAAGGGGCATCCCTGCTTCTTCATTTTCTGGTAGATGGAATGGATGGACTTGGTGCGTCCTTTGATATGGAACTTCAGCCCGTTTTCCTCCAGTTTTTTCTTCACCGGTTCGATGAAAGCATCGATGTAGCGGTCGCGTGCTGCTTTGGTGGCATTCAGCTTTTCTTTGATATGGTAGTAGATGTCGTGTTCGGTGTATTTCAGCGACAGGTCTTCCAATTCCGATTTTAGTTTATACAGTCCCAGTTTGTGTGCCAGCGGTGCATAAAGGTGGGCGGCTTCGTTCGACACGGCAAGCCGCGCTTCTTCGTTCGGACTGTCTTTTATCTGCCGCATCAGGTTTACACGGTCGGCTATCATGATGAGGATTACACGCATGTCTTCGGCAAACGAGAGGAGCAGGTTCCGGAAGTTTTCGGATTCGATGGTGGGGCTTTTTTCATACAGGTCGTTGATTTTTATCAGCCCGTGTATGATGCCGGCCACGTCTTCACCGTATTCTTTGCGGATGGTTTCCAGCGTGCAAAGGTTGCATTTCACCGGCTCGTAAAGCATGATGCCCAATATAGATGCCCGCCTCATGCCGATTTCTTCGGCCACAATCACGGCGGTCTGCATGTCCTTGATGATAGGGTTCATGCCAAAGATGTTGCGGGGGATATTTCCTCCCGACATGCTCCGCATGAGCAACTTTTTCAGGTTCCTGCAATCATCCTTCTGCAAAGTATCTCCCGACAGGCGCAGGAGTTTCCGGTAAAGCAGAATCAGTTGTGTATGTTCTTCTGCCGTAAAAAATGTATTCTCTTCCATATAGTTTTTGGTTGACTTCGTAAAGTTACTTTTTTCTTCGTATATTTGATGTAAGGTTGGCGTTTTTTTTATACTTTTGAGGTGTATCCGGTTAATCGGATGAATGTACATCACTTAAATTATCTATATATGTTAACACACGAAGACAAAGAATTGTTGGCGGAAAAGGGGATATCCGAGGCTCAGATTGAGGAACAGTTGGCTTGTTTTGAAAAGGGCTTTCCTTTTTTGCGCTTGGCAGCTGCCGCATCGGTTGAAAATAACGGTATCATGGTGGCTGATGGTGAAATGACGGAAAAATACCTTGCCGCATGGGATGCTTACAAAGACGGCGACAGGAAGATTGTGAAGTTTGTTCCGGCTTCGGGGGCTGCAAGCCGCATGTTTAAAAACTTGTTCGAATTTTTGGAAGCAGGCCATGATGAACCTGTTACTGATTTCGAGAAGAAGTTTTTCGACCACATCCATAATTTTGCTTTCTACACCGATCTGGATGCTGCCTGTATGGACAATACAGGCAAGAGTATCGATGGCCTGTTGGCTGAGAAGAAATACAAGGCGGTGGTATCCAATCTGTTGGAGGCGGCGGGACTTAATTATGGCTCGTTGCCGAAAGGCTTGCTCAAGTTCCACCGCTATGCCGATGGAGTTCGTACTCCGTTGGAGGAACACTTGGTGGAAGGTGCCCTGTATGCAGCCGGAAAGTCCGGGAAGGTGAACGTGCATTTCACCGTATCCGGTGAACACCGTGCCCTCTTTGCCAAACTGGTGGAAGCCAAGGCGGGAGAATATGCGGACAAGTATGGTGTGGAATACAATGTCTCTTTTTCCGAACAGAAACCCAGCACGGACACGATTGCGGCGGATATGGACAACAAGCCTTTCCGGGATGGGAAGGGGCATTTGGTGTTCCGTCCGGGCGGGCATGGCGCGCTGATTGAGAACCTGAATGACCTGGATGCCGACATCGTGTTCATCAAGAATATTGACAACGTGGTGCCTGACCGTCTGAAAGCGGATACGGTAACCTACAAGAAACTTCTTGCCGGTGTGTTGGTGACGCTTCAGAAACAGGCGTTCGACTACCTGAAACTCCTTGACAGCGGCCATTACAGTCACGAACAGTTGGAAAACATCATCCGTTTTGTCCAGCAGCAGTTGCGTTGCCGTAAGGAAGATATCAAGAATCTGGAAGATGCCGACCTTGTTATTTATCTGCGTAACAAGTTGAACCGTCCGATGCGTGTGTGTGGTATGGTGAAGAACGTGGGCGAACCGGGCGGCGGTCCGTTCCTGGCATACAATCCCGACGGGACTGTTTCCCTGCAGATTTTGGAAAGTTCGCAAATCGACATGAAAGACGCAGAGAAGAAAGCAATGTTCGAGCAAGGCACCCATTTCAATCCCGTAGACCTGGTATGTGCCGTGCGCGATTATAAGGGCAATAAGTTCAACCTTCTCAAGCATGTGGATAAGGCGACAGGTTTTATTTCCTACAAGTCGAAAAACGGCAAGGATTTGAAGGCGCTTGAATTGCCCGGACTGTGGAATGGCTCGATGAGTGATTGGAACACCGTGTTCGTGGAAGTGCCTCTCGGCACTTTCAATCCCGTCAAGACTGTGAATGACCTGCTGCGCGAGCAACATCAGTGAACAAGTGGGGAAACCTATGAATTTGTAGTCCCGGCCGATTTTTATAGGTCGGGACGTTTTTTTTATTATAAAATAAACATATATTTGCAATACGTAATTTAAAGCATTGCAGTATGAACCCGAATAATAATCATGTCGTAATCATGGCAGGGGGGGTAGGCAGCCGTTTTTGGCCGATGAGCACTGACAATTTTCCTAAACAGTTTATAGATATTTTAGGGTGTGGGAGGTCATTGCTCCAGTTGACAGCAGACCGTTTTCGCGAAGTATGCCCGCCGGAAAATATGTGGGTTGTCACTTCGGCGGCTTATGGCAATTTGGTAAAGGAACAGTTGCCCGGTATTGCCCACGACCATATTTTGTTGGAGCCATGTCGCCGGAATACGGCCCCGTGCATTGCTTATGTGAGCTGGAAAATCAAGGCCAAAAACCCGAAGGCGAACATTGTGGTGACTCCCAGCGACCATGTGGTGATGGATGTGCGTGAGTTTGTGCGGGTGATCCGGTCTGCAATGAAGTTTACGGCGGACTCGGATGCCATTGTCACCTTGGGCATGCAAGCCACGCGCCCGGAAACCGGCTACGGTTACATCGAAGGGGATCTTACCATGGCGTGCCCGTCCAATAAGGAGGTGTATCGGGTGGATGCATTCAAGGAGAAGCCCGACCTTGAAACGGCAAAGCGGTATATACAGCGGAAAAATTGCTTTTGGAATGCGGGTATCTTTGTTTGGAATGTCAGTACCATTGTCAATGCCTTGCGTGTCTACCAGCCGGTGATGTCAAAGATATTCGAGCGCATGCTACCTTATTATTATACCGACAAGGAACAGGAATTGGTGGATGAATTTTTTCCGACCTGTGAGAATATCTCCATCGACTATGCCGTCATGGAGAAAGTGGACGAGATTTATGTGTTGCCCGCTTCGTTCGGGTGGAGTGATTTGGGCACGTGGGGGTCCCTGCATGACAATATGCCGAAAGACGCGCATAACAATGTCTGCATCGGTAGCGGAATCCATCTTTACGAAAGCCGCAACTGCATTGTACACACCACGCAGGAAAAGAAAGTCGTGGTGCAGGGATTGGACGGATACATCGTGGTCGAAAAAGACAATACCTTATTAATCTGCCGCCTGAGCGAGGAACAGCGCATCAAGGATTTCTCGGCGGAATGAAAGCGTGTTTCGCGGCCGGACAAACAGTCGGGTGTGGAAATACGCTGTTTTTAGTGGCGCAAGGTGTGGGATTGCTTTTTCCCGCACCTTGTGTCTTAATGGCCGTCAACCTTTTAATGCCGCCAAAGCTGCTTCATAGTCAGGCTCCTGCGTGATTTCGGGCACTAATTCCGTATATATTACCTTGCCTTCGGGATTGATAATCACGATGGCACGTGCCAACAGCCCACATAGGAGACCGTCGGTCATCAGTACGCCGTATTTCTCCCCGAAGTCGGACGTGTAACGGAAATCCGACAGGGGCATCACGTTTTCAATCCCTTCTGTCGTGCAGAAACGTCCTTGTGCGAAAGGCAGGTCTTTCGATATGGCCAGTACCAGGGTATCACCCATTTTGCCTGCCAGTTGGTTGAACTTGCGTACCGATGCGGCGCATACCCCCGTATCCATGCTCGGGAATATGTTCAACAGGACATATTTGCCTTTCGCGTCGGCCAATGTAAAGTTGCCCATATCGTTTTTTACCAATGTGAATCCGGGAGCTTGTGCCCCTGCTTTTACAAATTCGCCTGCCAGTGTGACAGGATTTCCTTGGAATGCTGTTTTTGTCATGACAATTCAGTTTTTGATTAAGCCACATTTATGTTGTTTCCGGTTCATCTTCGGTTTTGCAGCAACGGAAATGCATCTCTTCCCATGCCTTTTCCCGTGAGAAAGTGAAATAAGTACATACAGACTGTGTGCATACTTCGCCTGTTTCATTGGCGAGGCTGGCGTGGATGACGACAATGTTTCTCCGTTGTTCACGGATGGATGCACGTAAGGTGAGCACATTGTCGGTGGTATGTACCGGTTTCAGGTAACGGGTTTCCATTTTCGATGTGACACCCGCCGTCTGAAGTTTCCGCATGATGACCCACCCGCATATCTCGTCCAACAGTACGGCCTGGATTCCCCCGTGCAGGGTATTCAGCCATCCCTGGTAGTTGGCTCCGGGTTTCCAGTAACTGACTATCTCATCACCGTCTTCATAAAATTCCATTTTCAGTCCCGATGGATTTTGTGGGGCGCAGCCGAAGCAATTGTATCCTTTCACGTTCTCCCACGGATTGATAATCTTTTTCATGGCCGGTCCGGAGTTACAGGTATTCATAATCGGTACATGCACGGTCTTGCTTGTATCCTTCCAGGATACTGGCCGCTGCCAAGTGGCGTGGATGGGCGGCGTATGCCTTCACATCGTCCGGCGTGTCAAATTCACTGTCTATGCAGATGTCCCATTGTTCGTCCGGATTCATGTTCAGTCCCACGAATATGCGGCGTATAGCCGGTATGTATGCGGGCAAGGCTTCGATAGCTGTCTTGAAACGCTCCATGACGGATTCTTTTTCGTCTTGTGCGAGGTCTTCTTTCAGTCTGAATAAAACGATATGCTTTACCATAACGGATGTTTTTAAAGGATTTCTATGTACAAAAGTAATAAAAAAGATGGAAACGGCAAAGTAGCTGATACGGCAGGTGGAAATCCCCGTATTTTTATTGATTGTCAAGATTATAGGATTGGGTTTGGGAGAATTGGTGGTATAGGGGCAGATACGGGAATGTGTGTCGGAAATTCCGTGTTTGGCATAATTTTCATTACATTTGTACAGTTATCGAATATTAAACGGGAGAATCATGATTATCATCGGGATTGCCGGAGGTACAGGCTCCGGGAAAACAACTGTAGTGAAAAGCATTGTCGAAAGTATTCCGCCCCATAGGGTGGCATTGCTTCCATTGGACTCGTATTACAAAGACAGCAGCCACGTGCCGGTGGAGGAGAGGCAACTCATCAATTTTGACCATCCGGATGCTTTCGATTGGGACCTGCTGTTGGAGCATGTCAGGATGCTGAAAAGGGGCGAAGCGGTTGAACGTCCCGTCTATTCGTATCTGACCTGTACCCGACAGAAAGAAACAGTCCGCATCGAACCGCGTGAGGTGGTGATTATCGAAGGTATCCTGGCATTGAGCGAGCCGAGGCTGTGCGGCATGATGGATTTGAAGGTGTTCGTGGATGCCGACCCGGACGAACGGCTGATACGGGTGATACAGCGTGACATTGTCGAGCGTGGACGGACGGTGGAGGCGGTCATGGAACGTTACATACGAGTGCTGAAACCGATGCACGTCGGGTTTATAGAGCCGGCCAAGCGTTATGCCGACTTGATTATCCCCCAAGGCGGGCATAACCGGAAGGCTATCGAGATACTGAAAATGTATGTCGAAAACATTGTTGGGAAATGAAGGCTGTGGGTGTGTGGTGTGTCGTGTGCGTGGCCTGCCTGCTTGCTGCCTGTCAGGGAAAACGCGGCGGTACGGACGACGAGGGGGATTTGCCCGGCATCGTAAAAAGGGGAGAATTGGTGGTGATAACGGCAAACAGCTTGACATCGTATTTCGACTATCGGGGAGAGCCGATGGGATTCCAGTATGAACTGGCGCAACAGTTTGCCCGGTCCTTGGGTGTGCGGATGAGGCTGAAGGTGGTGAACGGTACCACGGATATGGTGCGCTGCCTGCTGAAAGGGGAAGGCGACCTGGTTGCCTATAACCTGGATATCACGCCTGCATGGAAAGACAGTCTGATTTATTGTGGTGAAGAAAACATTACGCACCAGGTCATCGTGCAGCGTCGCGGGGAAGGTGTGTTGGACGATGTGACCCAATTGGTGGGCAAGGACGTCTATGTTACTCCCGGCAAGTACCACGACCGCCTGGTTCATTTGGATGAGGAACTGGGCGGAGGTATCCGTATCCATACGGTCAGTACGGACAGTGTGTCTGCGGAAAACCTGATAGCATGGGTATCCGAAGGTAAGATTGATTATACCGTTGCTACCAATGAGGTGGCTAAAATCAACCGCACCTATTATCCGGGTCTGGACATCAGCTTGGCTGTCAGCTTCGACCAGCGCGGATCCTGGGCGGTGCGTAAAACGTCGCCGCTGCTTGCTGCTGCGGCCGACAAGTGGCACAGGGAGAACATCAATTCCCCGGAGTTCAAGGCAAGTGCCCGTAGGTATTTCGAGTTGAACAAACGGATATCCCGCGGGTCTATCCTTTCTGTGGAAGACGGGCGGATTTCGCATTTCGATGGGCTGTTCCGCAAGTATTCGCATGAAATCGGGTGGGACTGGCGGTTGCTGGCGGCATTGGCATATACGGAATCCAATTTTAATCCCGATGTCGTGTCGTGGGCGGGCGCATGCGGGCTGATGCAACTGATGCCTGCCACCGCATGTGCCATGGGTGTTCCCCAAGGCAAGGAGAAGGACCCGGAGGAAAGTATCAAGGCGGGAGTGAAATACATTGCCACGTTGCAGGCGATATTCCGCAAGATTTCTGACAAGGAGGAACAAATCAAGTTCGTGCTGGCAGCCTATAATGCCGGTGCCGGCCATGTGACCGATGCCATGGCGCTGGCAAAGAAATACGGAAAGAACCCCTATCTGTGGGATCATCATGTAGACCACTACATCCTTTTGAAGAGCAATGAAAAATATTATGAAGACCCTGTCTGCCGGAACGGTTATTTCCGGGGAACGGAAACTTACAATTTCGTGCGCGATGTGATAGGACGTGCGGAATTGTATAAGAAAAAAATACCCTCCAACGGGAGGTGAAACCCTGTTTCTGCGGTTGTATATGCTTCAGGGGGCAGTCGCATCGGCCTGCATGGGCGGTCGTGTTTGCCGATACGGGCTATACTGACGGGGCGTGCGGCAGGCAGGGACGGCGGAATATATAATGAAGAATCCCGGGAATACCCGCATAGGGGCAGCCGGGATTCTTCATTTTGAAGTCGGATAAAATGGGAAACAGGATATTCCTGTTATTTCTTTGCCGGATTATAGCGGGCGTTCAGTCCTTCCACTACTTCGTTGGTGATGTTGAAGGTTTCATCGGCATACAGCAGGTTGTCGAATCCTGCGTTGCTGATAATCAGGCTATAACCTTTGTCCTTGTTGTAGATTTTCAGGAATGAGTTGATTGAGTCGCGAAGCAACAGGCTGTTCTTCTGGTTTTCTGCCTGTAGTTCATTTGTCAGTTTCTCCTGCAGTTGCTGGAGGTCGCGCTGTTTCTGGCTGATACGCAGGTTTTCCTGTTCGGCCCGTTCACGGCTGGCAAAGCCGTTGTTCTCCAATTTGCGCTGGAATTCCCTTATGTCGTTGTCCAGGTCTTTTGCCTTCTCGTTCAGTGTGGTACGGATGTTTTCCTCTTTCTGGATCATCAGTTCATTCAGGTCGTTCCAGAAGCGGTATTTGGTCAGCAACGAGTCTATCTCGACGTATGCTATTTTCATACTTCCCGGTACCGTTGCCATCACCTGCGATGCACTGCCGTTGTCTGCTTTCTTGTCAGTGCATTGTGTGAACATCAGCATGAGTGCCAATGCCATAAATCCGTTCAGGACATGTTTCATTTTTTTCATAATGCTTTTTGTGAAAATCATATAATTGGTTAATAATTTCCCGTTCCTGCCGGCATCCGTTCGCGTATGGCATGCGGATTGATGCGCCGGGCTTCACGGTCTTGCGACTGCACGCACCCGATTCCTTTTTTCCGCAACGCCTTGTTGCCGCTGACGTGCGTATCGGGGAATCTTCCGTTTTTTTTAAAGAGTATCTTTACGGATAATAGCGCTACACAGATAGCAACTATTAACACTGTGATAAGGATAGTCTGAATCATTTCTATTATATTTGTGCTGCAAATATATATTTTTTTGTTGGCGGATTTAGTACATTCGCGACAGAAAAAGACGTTTTGACGCTTATAACACCTATTTTTAACTTATTTTTAAGGATATAGAATCATAAACGGACTGTTTTTATGGAAGAAAAAGATTTGAAACCAGCTGTGGTGTTCCGTTACTTTGGGGAGATATGCCGGGTGCCACGCCCTTCGAAAAAAGAAGGCAAAATTATCTCTTATCTGTTGGATTTCGCACGGGATCATGGTCTGGATGCCAAAATAGACCAGGCGGGGAACGTGTTGATTAGCAAGCCCGCTTCTGCAGGTATGGAGGATCGCAAGACGGTCATCTTGCAGTCACACATGGATATGGTTTGCGAGAAGAACAGTGATACGCAGCATGATTTTGAGAACGATGCGATAGAAACTTACATCGATGGCGAGTGGTTGCGTGCCAAAGGGACGACACTGGGAGCCGACAATGGTATCGGCGTGGCTACAGAGTTGGCCGTGCTGGCATCGGATGACATTAAGCACGGTCCCTTGCAATGCCTTTTCACGGTAGATGAAGAAACGGGGTTGACGGGGGCATCCGCCTTGGAGGAAAATTTCATGGAAGGGGATATCCTGATTAACCTCGACTCGGAAGACGAAGGCGAGCTTTTTATCGGCTGTGCGGGGGGAGCCAAGACCACGGCGCAATATCCTTGTCCCATGACGGAAACTCCGGAGGGCTGTTTCTTTTTCCGCGTGGCGGTGAAAGGACTTGTTGGAGGACATTCGGGCGATGATATCAACAAGAACCGTGCCAATGCCAACAAGCTACTGAACCGCTACTTGGTGCGTCTGATGCGGAAATATGACTTGCACCTGTGTGAGATAGGCGGGGGCAACCTGCACAATGCCATTCCTCGTGAGGCGTATGCGGTATGTGCTGTGCCGATGAAGGACAAAGAGGCTGTGCGTGTGGAATTGAATATGTATGTGGCTGAAATAGAAAATGAATATGCCGTGAGTGAACCGGACCTGGCAATGGAGTTGGAATCGGAACCGGTGCATCGTCAGGTGATGGATGCCGGGGCTATGAAACGTTTCCTGCTGTCCATTTATGCTGTACACAATGGGGTGTATGCCATGAGCCAGGACATACCAGGGCTGGTAGAGACCTCCTCAAACCTGGCTTCGGTCAAGCAGGGCGGGGGGACAATTACGGTGGTGACCAGCCAGCGCAGTTCGATACTGTCGTCACGCATCGACATGTCGCAAATGGTAGAGGCGGCTTTTGAATTGGGCGGTGCCTCGGTCTCTATGGGCGATGGTTATCCGGGTTGGAAGCCGAACCCGGCTTCCGGAATCCTGCACGTGGCAGTAGAGAGCTACAAGCGTCTGTTCGGAAAAGAACCGAAGGTAAAGGCCATTCATGCGGGCCTGGAGTGCGGGCTCTTCCTTGAGAAATACCCTTCGCTCGACATGGTTTCGTTCGGTCCGACATTGCGTGGTGTACATTCGCCCGACGAACGCATGTTGATTCCTACTGTTGATAAGTTCTGGCGTCATTTGATAGATGTGCTGGCGCATATCCCGGTAAGGTCATGACTGTGTGGGGGCGATATTATTTAGGCATGATATTTGCCGTGTGTTGCTTCTGTCTGCCGGGCAGGGCGCAACAGGCTTTCCGTGTCATGCAATACAATGTCGAAAACCTTTTCGATTGCCGTCACGATTCGTTGAAACAGGATACGGAATTCCTCCCCGATGCCGTGCGCGGATGGAGTTGGAATCGTTACCACGACAAGTTGAACAAGGTGGCGAAAGTCATCCTTGCCGCTTCAGACGGGCAGGTGCCCGACCTTGTCGGGCTGTGTGAGGTGGAGAATCCGTATTGCCTGGATGGGTTGGTGAAGCATTCTCCCTTGCGCGATGCTGCCTATCGGTATGTGATGACCGATTCGCCGGACGAGCGGGGTATCGATGTGGCTTTGCTTTATCAGCCTGCTACGTTCCGCTTGCTTGGTGTGCAGTGCATCCGTATCCCCTACGCGCAAGTGGAGCGTAAGCCCACGCGCGACTTGTTGCATGTCAGCGGGCGTGTCATCTCGGGGGATACCCTCGATGTGTTTGTCTGCCATTTCCCTTCCCGTTCGGGAGGAACGGCGCAGAGCGAGCCTTACCGTATGTTTGTGGCGGGTATCCTGCGTCAGGCGGTCGATTCGCTGTTGGCGGTGCGCCAGTGTCCTTACCTTGTGATAATGGGGGATTTCAACGATGAACCTTCATGCCGTTCATTGTCGGAAGTGTTGGAGGCTCACCCTGTCGGGTCTGACACACCCGCCGGAGACCGGCTGTACAACCTTATGGCAGGCTTGCCACGCGGAAGTTACCGGTATAAAGGGGAGTGGGGAATGTACGACCAGCAGATAGTGAATGGCAACCTGCTTGCACCCGAATCCCCCCTTCATGTCAAGCCTGAGGGGGCACGTGTGCTTGATTTCCCCTTCCTCCTGGAAGAAGACGACCAGTATGGTGGCGATACCCCTTTTCGTACCTACAAAGGCATGCGCTACCACGGCGGGTACAGCGACCATTTGCCCGTCTGTTTTGACATGGAAATACGTGTTCCCTGATAGGGGCGGATTATATATCCATCCCCATGATGTAGTCGTTCATATAATATCCGTTGCCGATGGGGAAATCCCCTTCGCGCACTTTCTGCATGCCCATGTGTTCGTAAAAACCGAGTGCCGGATTTTTACGGTTGACATTCAGTTCCATGCGGCACGGTTCCGGATGTAGTTCCTTGATGGCCCTGATTGCCTGCCGGAACAATAATTTTCCCACGTGATTCTTTTGGAAGCGGGGGAGGACATAAATTTTCTGCAGGTGGAACAGGTCTTTCCCTTCGGACTGTATGGATACATAGCCTGCTGCCTCGCTTCCTTCGTAGGCTATATAGTAAATATGTCCTTCTTCCATCTGTTTGCACAGGTTTTCGGGCGAGTACATCCAGTCCATCATGTAGTCGATTTGTTCTGGCGTGAGAATGTCGTCGTAGGTGGCCGGAAACACCTCTTCTGCCAGTTTGTGAATAACCGGAATGTCTTTGAGTGTTGCTTTTCTGAGTGTAAACATGATATTTTCTTTTCTTGCAAAGTTATCGTTTTTTTCGTTCCCATGTCTGCATTGTACCGCCCGTATTGTTAAAAAAGACGAATAAATAGTACCTTGCGATACAAGGTATTTATATATTGCATATATTTGTGTCATGCAAAGGAGTAAGGAGGATTGGACAAGATGAATGTAGACAATGTAAAATCGCAAATGCGTAAGGGAATGCTTGAATATTGCATTCTGTTGCTTCTGCACCGGGAGCCTTCGTATGCTTCGGATATCATACAGAAGCTGAAGGAAGCCAAGTTGATAGTAGTGGAAGGGACGCTTTATCCGTTGCTCTCTCGGCTGAAAAATGACAACCTGCTTTCGTATGAATGGGTGGAGTCCACGCAAGGTCCGCCACGTAAATATTATAATCTGACACAGGCAGGAGAGGAATTCTTGAAAGGACTGGAGGTGGCATGGGATGAATTGTCTGATACGGTAAATCATTTGAGAACAAAAACTTATCACTGATAACGATGAAAAAGACATTGACTGTTAATTTGGGCGGAACCGTTTATCAAATCGACGAGGACGCATACGTTTTGCTGGACAACTATCTGAATAATTTGCGCTACCATTTTCGCAAAGAGGCGGAAGCCGATGAAATCGTGCGCGACATGGAAACCCGTATATCCGAATTGTTTGATGAGTATCTCCATTCGGGCATTCAGGTGATTACTATTGAACAGGTGGAAGCGGTGATTGCACGGATGGGTAAGCCTGAAGAATTGAATACCGATGAAGGAAAAGGGGAGGAGAAAGGATGTGTGGAAGAGCCGGCATACGGGTCGCAACGTCGCTTGTTCCGTAATCCGGACGACCGTATTTTGGGAGGTGTGATCTCCGGATTGTCCGCCTATTTCGGTTGGGATCCCACCTTGGTACGCCTTTTGGTGCTGGTGTGCGGCTTTGTTATGATGCCGGGAGGATTCTTGTGCGGGTGGCTGATATTGGCTTACGTCATCGCGTGGATTATTGTACCGATGGCACATACCGCTACGGAAAAACTGCAGATGCGTGGCGAACCGGTCAATATGGAAAATATCGGACGGACGGTGACAAATGAGAAGGGAGGTCCGGAAGAATCGCACTCACTGCTTTCGAAGTTGGGTAATGCCATTGTGCAGGTAGCCGGATTCATCATCAAGCTTTTGCTGGTTTTGCTGGCCATCTGCTGTGCGCCGGTCCTGCTGATAGGGTTGATTGTGGTGTTTGCCCTGTTGATGGCGGCAACGGGCATATTGGCAAGCGTGCCGGCTGCGTTGTATTATGCCTTGCCACAAATCGACTGGAACCTGCTCAGTGCTTCACCGGGTACTGTTGCCGGATTGTCTGTGTGCGCCTTGTTTGCCATAGGTATTCCCATTTGGGGGTTGTTGCAGTTGATTTTGCAGGCCTTTAAGGTGTGGCGTCCCATGTCCGTCATGACCAAAGTGGTTCTGATTCTGCTGTGGGTTGTATCCGTGGCGGTGGGGCTGGCTTTCCTTTTCCAATTGTCGTTTCTGGTAGATACGGCGCATTGGCTTTGACCTCGTTTTGTTTTTTTAGATAAGCCAGGGATGCCGGGATGTTTCTTAATTCATTCCGGTATCTTTGTTGCCGCCTTGTCAAATCCTTACCC
>CAZAUU010000014.1:0-42197 GCA_964488405.1 uncultured Phocaeicola sp. | reverse complement strand
CCGGTAAAAGGAATCGTTGCCATTTGCCTAAAATTTGCATAAAACAAGGGCTTCCCGAAAATAATTGGAGGGATTGCCCTTTTATTCTTTCTTTTTTCTTAACTTTACGGATTAAAAAATGGCCGGAACCAATAACAGGATAAAAAAGACAGACAAAACCTGTACAAGCCGCAGCCTCGATGCAATACACCGAGCGGCAAAAAAGACCCGGCGACATACGCTTGAAGAAAGAAAGGGAAAATATATATTTTAATGTACTACAAATGGAACTACCAGCCTCCTACACAAGAAGAACGGGAAGCGGCCAAAGTGCTGTCAAAAGAGGTCGGCATCAGTCCGGTCCTCTGCCGATTGCTACTGGAAAGAGGAATCACCTCCCCTGCCGAAGCCAAACGCTTCTTTCGCCCTCAACTGGACGAGCTGCACGACCCGTTCCTGATGAAGGACATGAGTGCTGCTGTAGAACGTCTCAACAAGGCAATGGGACGGAAAGAGCGTATCATGGTGTATGGAGACTATGACGTGGACGGCACAACTGCCGTTGCATTGGTTTATAAATTCCTTCAACAGTTCTACTCGAACATCGACTATTACATTCCCGACCGTTACGAGGAAGGGTATGGAGTGTCGAAAAAAGGAATCGACCACGCCTGCGAGACGGGTGTAAAACTGATTATTGTGTTGGACTGCGGCATCAAGGCCGTGGAAGAAGTCGCGTATGCAAAAGAGAAGGGCATCGACTTCATCATCTGCGACCACCATGTGCCCGATGATGTGCTACCCCATGCCGTTGCCATACTCAATCCGAAGCGGTTCGACTCCACCTACCCTTACCACCACCTGTCGGGATGCGGCGTGGGATTCAAGTTCATGCAGGCATTCGCACTCAACAACGGCATTGGAATGCACCAGCTCATCCCCCTGCTGGACCTGGTAGCGGTAAGCATCGCTTCTGATATCGTGCCCGTAATGGGAGAAAACCGCGTGCTGGCTTACCACGGACTGCACCAGTTGAACACCAACCCCAGCGTGGGGATAAAGTCCATCATCGATGTGTGCGGGCTGGCTGGCCGCGAAATCACCATGAGCGACATCGTATTCAAGATAGGACCGCGCATCAATGCATCGGGGCGCATCCAAAACGGAAAAGAGGCCGTCGAGCTACTTATCGAAAAAGACTACCCCACGGCTGTAAAGAAGAGCAATCTCATCAACCAATACAACGAGACACGCAAGGATTTGGACAAAAGCATGACCGAAGAGGCAAACAAGCAGGTGAAGCGGCTGGGACGCCTGTCCGAACACCATTCCATCGTCATCTACAATGAGACATGGCACAAAGGTGTCATCGGCATCGTCGCCTCCCGCCTGACGGAGATTTACTACCGTCCTGCCGTGGTGTTGACCCGTGCCAACAACCTGGCCACTGGCTCGGCACGTTCGGTATCGGGCTTCGATGTGTACAAAGCCGTAGAATACTGCCGCGACCTGCTGGAGAACTTCGGAGGACATACGTATGCCGCCGGACTTTCGATGAAAATCGAAAACGTGCCCGAATTTGCCCGACGCTTTGAGGACTACGTGACACACCACATCCTGCCCGAACAGACCAGGGCTACCATCGACATCGATGCCCAGCTGGATTTCAAGGACATCACATTGAAGTTCTACCACGACCTGAAGAAATTCAACCCCTTCGGACCGGGAAACCCGAAACCCGTATTCTCTACGCTGAACGTTTACGACTACGGCACGAGCAAGGTGGTGGGACGCGGGCAGGAACACATCAAGATGGAACTGGTGGACAACAAGTCGAACAATGTGATGAACGGCATCGCCTTCGGACAAAGCTCACAGGTACGCTATATCAAGACAAAACAGTCGTTCAACATCTGCTACACGATAGAAGAAAACGCCCACAAACGCGGAGAAATCCAGTTGCAAATAGAGGATATCAAACCGAGCAAACATCCATGAACGACTACAAAGGCATATTGAAACAATACTGGGGATACGACAGTTTCAGGGGGATACAGGAAGACATCATCTCCAGCATCGGCAGCGGCAACGACACACTGGGTCTGATGCCCACGGGCGGGGGCAAGTCCATCACCTTCCAAGTTCCCGCCTTGGCGATGGACGGGCTGTGCCTGGTCATCACGCCGCTGATTGCCCTGATGAAAGACCAGGTACAACACCTGCGTGCACGCGGCATAAAGGCGGTGGCCGTGTATTCGGGCATGACACGCGAAGAGATTATCGTCGCCCTCGAAAACTGTATCTTCGGCAACTACAAGTTCCTTTACATCTCACCAGAACGTCTGGACACGGAGATATTCCGGAAAAAACTGCACTCCATGAAGGTCTGCATGATTACGGTGGACGAGTCACACTGTATCTCGCAATGGGGATACGACTTCCGTCCGGCATACCTGAAAATAGCCGAGATAAGAAAACTGCTGCCCGGTGTCCCCGTACTGGCATTGACCGCCACTGCCACGCCCGAAGTGGTGAAAGACATCCAGCTCCGCCTTGCCTTCCGCAAGGAGAACGTATTCCGCATGAGCTTTGAACGGAAGAACCTCGCCTATATTGTGAAATACACGGAAGACAAAGCCGGCGAACTGCTGCATATCCTTGACAAGATACCAGGATCCGCCATTGTCTATACCCGCAACCGCAAGCGCACCAAGGAAGTGGCACTCTACTTAGACCAGCAACACATCAGTGCCACCTTTTACCATGCCGGGCTGGACGACGGCACCAAAGACCTCCGACAGAAAGGCTGGCAAACAGGGAAATACCGTGTCATGGTGGCTACCAACGCTTTCGGCATGGGTATCGACAAACCTGATGTGCGCGTGGTGATACACATCGACTTACCTGACTCGCCCGAAGCCTACTTCCAGGAAGCAGGACGTGCCGGACGCGACGGACAAAAGGCATATGCCATCCTGCTTTATGCCCGGAGCGACAAATCCCTCCTGAAGAAACGCATCGGCGACACCTTCCCCGAGAAAGACTATATCCGCCAAGTGTACGAACACATCAATTACTATTACCAGATGGCCATGGGCGATGGCAGGGGATGCACGTTCGCTTTCAACATCGATGAATTTTGCCAGAACTTCAAGCACTTCCCCATACGGGTAGACAGTGCGCTGAAAATACTGACGCGTGCCGGATATCTGGAATATACCGATGAACAAGACAACACATCCCGCCTCATGTTCACATTGGGACGTGACGAATTGTACCGCATAAAGGAAAACAGCCCGCAAACCGAAATGCTGCTCCGTGTCATCCTGCGTTCCTACACCGGCCTGTTCAGTGACTATGCCTACATCAACGAGGACATGCTTGCCGCACGATGCGGCATGACACGCCAGCAGGTGTACGACACCCTTGTATTTCTGAGCCGGAGCCATATCCTCCACTACATACCGGGAAAGAAGACTCCTTATATAATATATACGAGAGAGAGGCAAGAGGCAAGTCGGATTGTCCTCGGCAAAGAAGTGTACGAAGACAGGAAAGCGGGCTACGAACAGCGCATCACGGCAATGCTGGACTATGCGGAAAGTGAAGAGAAATGCCGCAGCCGGATGTTGCTGCGCTATTTCGGCGAAAAGAACGAACACAACTGCGGCCAGTGCGATGCATGCCTCAGCAAACACGACTCGGGACTGAAACAAGGCGAGTTCGACGACATAGCCCGCGACATCCTGAACTTCCTGAAAACAAACCCATGCCCTCCGCACGACCTCCTCCGGACAATCCCGGCCGATGAGGGAAAAGCACAAAAGGTACTCTCTTACCTGATGGGGGAAGAACAGGTTATCCCTCGCAACGGGAAACTGTACGTAGCCTGAAAGAACTGCAATTATCCACTTTCCCAACACATGAAATACCTGCCACTGCCGGATATGCATTTAAAAATGATGAAATAACACAGTGAAATGCTGATTACATCAGGCGATATTCGTACCTTTGGTTTATCTTAAAAGCAACGCATGAGGAAGATTGTTTACATGAAAAACTTCATCCGTGCGGCAATCGTCGTGGTACTGGTATGTTACTTCGGGTTGATTGCCGTGCTCAATCTTCCTTTTATCCAAAAAGGACTTTCCGCCCTTGCCTCTACTGAACTGAGCCATATCCTGCACACCGAAGTGACGGTAGGGAACATCGACCTGGGACTGCTGAACCGGATTATCATCCAAAACGTGACACTGAAAGACCGGCAGGGAGACGAACTGCTGAAAGTGTCGCGATTTTCGGCCAAGGTGGAAATCACACCACTACTACACAGACAGATACGTATCAACAGTGTGCAGCTTTTCGGTCTGGAAACCCACATCAACCGGGTAACGCCCGACAGTCCGACCAACTTCCAGTTCGTAGTGGATGCCTTCACCCCGAAAGATTCCATAAAAAATAAGACGGACATCGACCTGCGCATCAACTCCATCCTGATCCGCCGGGGACAAGTGTATTACGATGTGCTGTCGGAACAGGAAACCCCCAACCGTTTCAATGACAAGCATATCGGAATCCAGGACCTGTCTGCCACCTTATCACTGAAAGCCCTCACGAACGATTCGGTCAACGTGCAAATACGCCGTATGAGTTTCAACGAGCGGAGTGGGTTCCGCCTGAAAAAGCTGACCCTGAAAGCAACCGCCACCCCGCAACGCCTCGCAGTGGATGACTTGGAAATCCAACTACCCGAAACGGTAATAACAATCGACTCCTTGTCCGCCACCTACGACAGCATCCCCGCTTTTCCGACCTTAGACAGCCGCACGGCCTACCACACCCGGGTAAAAGCCCGCATCGTGCCTGCCGACCTTGCCACGTTCGTCCCGGCATTCGCCCACTTTCACTCCCCTATCAATTTCCAACTGGCACTGGAGGGTGAAGGGAACCGCACACAGTGCACCGAAATTTACTTGGGCAACGATGACCGTTCGCTACTGGTCAAGGCCCAAGGCATGGTAAACCACTGGAACCGGAAAGAGGAACTTTACCTCTTCGGGCAAGTGTCGCAACTGTACGCCAATGCAGAGGGTATGTCGTGGCTCATCCGCAACCTGACGGGAAAAGATGAGATACCGGCCATTGTGCAACGGTCAGGCGGCATCCGTTTCAACGGGAACATATCCGGTTACTTACACCAACTGACCACACACGGTACACTCACTACCGAAGCAGGAACGGTGCAGGCAAACGTCACGATGCATGCCTCCCCCTCTACCCCGATGCACTCTTATTCGGGCAAGATTGCCAGCGAGGAGTTGAACCTCGGGTTGCTGCTCGGCCAGGAACAGACCTTGGGCAACACCGCCTTTGACATCGAACTGCAAGGGCTTAAGTACCTTGACGGCAACGCGGAATCCTACATCAAGGGTGTAGTATCTTCTTTCGTGTACAAGCAATACGAATACAATCACATTTTGCTTGATGGCCAATACGCTCCGGGAGGTTTCAACGGCAAGATTTCCTTAAACGATAAAAACGGTAGCATCGAGATAGACGGCCATATTGCCACCCAACAAGCCATACCGGAATACAACGTGAAGGCCGTCGTACGCCACCTGCGCCCGAATGCGCTTTCCATGACAAACAAGTTCCAGGACACCGCTTTCTCATTGAGCCTGCATGCGGACTTTACGGGGCACTCCATCGATGACATGCGTGGGAGCATCTGCCTTGACAGCATGTCCGTAGATTCGCCTGACGAAAAGAAAAGTTATTTCCTCGACCATCTGCATATCACGGCTGGAGCTTGGGGAGAAAACGGTGAAAAACGCATCGGTATCCGTTCGTCATTCTTAAACGGTACGGTAGAAGGAAACTATTCGTACCGCACCCTCTCATCAAGCATCCTGAAAACCTTGCAGCGGTATCTTCCATCGATATGGACACCCGGCAGGGAATTGCCCGAAACCAACAACAATTTCCGTTTTGACCTGCAAATGGATGACAGTAACCTCCTGTCGAAGGTATTCGGCATCCCCCTGCGACTCGACATGCCAGCATACCTGAACGGGTATTTCGATGACAACCGAACCCGTATCCAGATACGCGGATATATGCCCGAATTTGCATACAAAGATGCATATTATGAAGCAGGTACCTTCTTATGCGACAATACAGAAGAAGGGCTGCAATGCCACCTCCGTGCAAACAAACTGATGCAGAAGGGAGCCATGATCAATGTATCGGTCAACGCCTTCGCCCACGATGACCGGCTGGAAACAACCATCAACTGGGGTAACAACACAACAGACACTTTCAGCGGCAAGATAGGAGTCATGGCGGAATTCAGCAAGCCTGACCAAGGGAGCAAGCTCAATACCCGCATCGACATCCATCCCAGCAAAATCATTCTGAACGACACCATCTGGAAGATACATCCTTCCGAAGTGGTCATTGACGAGGGAAACATCGATGTGCACAACTTCCTGTTCGAACACAGCGACCAATACGTGCGTGCCAACGGACGCATTGGCAAAGCAGACACGGACAGCTGCATAGTGGACCTGAACAACATTGACTTGCAATACATCATGGACATCATCCAGTTCCATGCCGTAAAATTCAACGGACTTATAAGCGGTAAAGTGCACCTGAACCATCTGCTTGAAAAACCGGAGATGTACACCCACTTAGACATCAAAGACTTTTCGTTGAACGATGCCTTGTTGGGTAGAGGGGATGTGCAAGGAAAATGGGACAACGAAAAAGGGGCTGTCCTGCTACATGCCGACATAAAAGAAAACGAAAATTATTTCACGCGGGTGGATGGCTACATCTCGCCTAAAGAAAAAGGACTGGACTTGGCCATCCAGGCAGGAGGAACGAACCTCGCCTTCCTGCAACCGTTTGTCAACGGCATATTCAGCCACATGGAAGGGCGCGCTTTCGGGAATGTACGCCTCTTCGGACCATTTGCCGGACTAGATCTGGAAGGTGCTGCACGGGCAGATGCCGGTATGAAAGTGGATATCCTAAACACATCCTTCCGTGTCCATGCCGACTCGGTACGCATCCGTCCGGGAACTATCGGTTTCGACAATATAAACATAGCCGACATGGAAGGACACACCGGTATGGTCAACGGCTCCATCAGACACCAGAAACTGAAACACCTGACCTACAACTTCCGTTTCAATACCGACAACATGTTAGTGTACCACACTGAAAAGGAAACACCCGAATTTCCTTTCTATGGAACCATTTACACTACCGGTGAAGTATTGCTCCGGGGAGGGAACAATGTTTTGAACGTGGACGGAACCATCCGTACCGACCCGTACACATCCTTCACGTATGTCACCGCTACGGCTGCAGAAGCCACCAGCAACCAATTCATCAAATTCGTAGACCGCACGCCCAAGCGGCAACAAGAAGAAATACACACCGAGCTTTACCATCCGCTGAACGTGCTGAGGAACAAGGAGGAAGATGATACCCCTCTCGACTTGTACCTGAACCTCCAGATAGAAGCCACGCCGGAAGCCACCATGCACATCATCATGGATCCGGTAGCGGGAGACAATATTTCGGCAAACGGCACAGGAAACCTGCGTATCAACTTTTACAACAAGGGCAACTTCCTGATGTTCGGCAATTACAACATCGAAGAAGGCATCTACAAAATGAGCATGCAGAACGTCATCCGCAAAGACTTTGTCCTGCAATCGGGTGGGACGGTCTCATTCAACGGCAACCCGCGCCAGGCAAACCTGGATGTACAGGCGGTGTACACGGTCAACTCCGTCTCCCTGAACGATTTGGTAGCGGATGCTTCCACTGCACGCGGGACAATCCGGGTGAACTGCTTGTTGAACCTGAGCGGAAGCCCGACCAACCCGACCCTACAGTTTGACCTTGAACTCCCCACCGTAAGCGATGAGGACCGCGATTTAGTGCGCAGCCTGACCAGCACGGAAGAACAGATGAACACCCAGATTATCTATCTGCTGGCCATCGGGAAATTCTATACACTCGACTATAACAACTCTACTCAATCCAACCCTACCAGCTCACTGGCATTCAGCACCTTGTCGGGACAATTGAACAATATGCTCTCGCAGGTCATCAATAGCCGGAACTGGAACGTGGGTACCAACCTAAGCACAGGAGAAAACGGTTGGAGCGACGTGGAAGCGGAAGCCGTCCTGTCCGGAAGGCTGCTTAACAACCGTTTGATTATCAACGGTAATTTCGGTTATCGCGACAATGTCATGCAAAGTACCAACTTTGTAGGAGACTTTGAAGCCATGTGGCTGTTGACAAAAAACGGAGAATTACGCCTGAAAGGATACAATGAAACGAACGACCGCTATTTCACCAAATCGACCTTGACCACACAAGGCATCGGACTGATGTATAAAAAAGATTTCGACAATTGGCACGAACTGTTCGACCGGCTCCTGCTATGGAGGAGAAAAAGGAAGAGTTCCGTGGAAGAACAGGAGGGAACCCTACCAACACAAAATACAGAGGTTAACTGATAAAAACGAATTTATGAAACAGGATTATTACCTGCCCGCCGAATGGGCACCACAAAGCTATATCCAACTGGCTTGGCCACATACCGGCACTGACTGGAACCCCATGTTAGAAGAAGTGGAAACATGTTTCCTGAATCTGGCACGCGAAATAGCCTCCCGTCAACGCTTGCTGGTGGTCGCACCGGAATATCCGAAAATATTGGAACAGGCAGACATCCCCGACATCTGTTTCGTGGCATGTCCCACCAACGACACATGGGCACGCGACCATGCGTTCATCACTTTGCAACAACACGGTGCTCCTCCACTGCTTTTAGATTTTTGCTTCAACGGGTGGGGAATGAAATTTGCCGCCTGCAAGGACAACCTTGTCAACACCCATGTATATGAAAGCGGGGTTCTGAACGGGTATTATGTGAATTGCCGCAACTTCGTGCTGGAAGGCGGATCGATAGAAAGTGACGGTGAAGGAACATTGCTCACCACTTCTTCGTGCCTACTGGCTCCAAACCGGAACGACACAATGTGCCGGGCGGATATCGAGCATTACTTGAAAGAACGGTTCAACCTGCACCAAGTATTGTGGTTGGATCATGGTTTCTTGGCAGGAGACGACACAGACGGACATATCGACACGTTGGCACGCCTGTGTCCCGGACACACCATTGCCTACGTACAATGCACCGACTGCAAAGACGAACACTACGCTGCCCTGCATGCCATGGAAGAGCAACTGAAGAGCTTCCTCACACCCGAAGGAAAGCCCTACCGACTGCTTCCGTTACCTTTGCCAGATGCCATCCGCGATGAAGACGGACAGCGGCTTCCGGCCACGTATGCAAATTTCCTGGTCATGAATGATGCCGTCCTCTACCCGACATATGCCCAACCGGACAACGACCGCAAAGCGGCACACATACTGGCAATGGCATTCCCCGGAAGGGAAGTGGTTGGGATAGATTGCCGTGCCTTGATCAAGCAGCACGGTTCGCTGCATTGTGTCACCATGCAATATCCAGAAACGGCATACGCCTTCCCCACTTAACTATTCACTTCTACAAACAATCATATATGACAAAGACAATCCGTACAGGTATTGTACAGCAAGCATGTACAGACGATATCAAAACCAATTTGGCCAAACTGCGCCATAACATCTCTTCTGTGGCACAGGCCGGAGCCGTCCTGGTAGTCCTGCAGGAGTTGCACAATACCCCCTACTTCTGCCAGACGGAAGACACCGGCAAGTTCGACCTTGCCGAACCCATTCCCGGACCTTCTACCGGTTTTTATAGTGAAATAGCCGCCACATGCCACATCGTGCTGGTGACCTCCCTCTTCGAACGCCGTGCTCCCGGCTTGTACCACAATACGGCGGTCGTATTTGATACGGACGGCAGCATTGCCGGTATCTACCGCAAGATGCATATTCCCGATGATCCTGCCTATTATGAAAAATTCTACTTCACCCCCGGCGACATCGGATTCGAACCGATCCAAACTTCGATAGGAAAACTCGGCGTACAGGTATGCTGGGACCAGTGGTATCCCGAAGGCGCACGCCTCATGGCACTAAAAGGAGCCGAACTACTGATATATCCCACTGCCATCGGATGGGAAAGTTCGGATACACAAGAAGAAAAGATGCGCCAGACAGACGCATGGATAACCGTCCAGCGGGGACATGCCGTAGCCAACGGGCTTCCGGTTATAACGGCCAACCGTGTAGGACTGGAACCGGATCCCTCCGGACAAACCAAAGGCATCCTGTTTTGGGGGAACAGTTTTGTAGCCGGGCCACAAGGTGAGCTCCTTGCACAAGCCAGTCGCACGAAAGAAGAAAACATAGTAGTAGATATCGACATGAACCGCAGCGAAAATGTACGCCGCTGGTGGCCTTTCCTGAGAGACCGCCGTATTGATGAATTCGAAGGGCTGACCCGCCGGTTTATAGACTGAACATAACCATACATATACAAAACAGAATCCACAAAGCGGCACTTCTTTCGAATGCCGTCCGTGGATTCTGCGATGAGAACCTCCAAATAAAATCAATCTATCTCTTCATCTGCTTCGTAACCACCCATTTCACGGATAGCATTCTTCAGCATCACATATTGCTGGAACAAATGGTTTACCGGAACTTCACCCTGTACATAATCGTGCATCGGACTCTTGAGAAAGATACTCAGGAAACGCTGGATACCGTAACGTCCTGCACGGGCTGCCAAATCGCTCAGCAGTACCAAATCGAGACAAAGCGGGGCTGCAAGGATGGAGTCACGGCACAAAAAATTGATTTTGATTTGCATCGGATAACCCATCCAACCAAAAATATCAATGTTATCCCATCCTTCCTTATTGTCGTTGCGCGGAGGATAATAATTGATACGTACCTTATGACAATAGTCGGCATATAAATCAGGCTGGTTTTCCGGAACCAGAATTGATTCTAACGTAGAAAGCTTGCTGACCTCTTTGGTATGGAAATTGGCAGGTTCATCCAATACCAACCCATCGCGGTTACCCAATATATTGGTAGAAAACCATCCCGACAAGCCCAAACAACGTGTGCCGATAATCGGGGCGAAACCTGACTTTACTAATGTCTGACCCGTCTTGAAATCCTTTCCTGCAATAGGCAGCTTCAACTTATCCGCCATTTCCCACATTGCCGGGATATCCACTGTAGTATTCGGGGCACCCATAATGAAAGGGGCACCTTCGGCAAGAGCGGCGTATGCATAACACATCGACGGCGCCACATGTTCACGGTCGTCAGCCTTCATGGCCTGTTCCAATGCAGCAAGCGTTCCGTGTACTTCCTGGCACACGGGCACATAAATCTCGGTAGAAGCGGCCCATAACACTACGATACGGCTGCACCCGTTTAATTCCTTGAAATTACGGATATCCTTACGCAAAGCTTCTACCATCTCCCAACGGGTAGCACAATCCTTCACATTGTCACCCTCCAAACGCTTGGCATAATTACGGTCAAAGGCGGCTTTCATCGGGACAATCTTCACCAATTCGTCTTTTACCGGCTCGATGTCCTTTTCCTTCAGCACATCGCAATTGATAGCCGATTCGTAAGCATTTGCCGGATAAACGTCCCATGCACCGAACACGATGTCATTCAGGTCTGCCATCGGCACGATTTCATTATAATGAAGGTATTTCTTATTGGCTCCACGTCCTACACGGATTTTATCGTATTGAGTCATCGAACCTACAGGCTTTGCCAAACCCTTTCTCACCATCAGCACACCCGTCATAAAAGTTGTCGCCACCGCGCCCAACCCCACACACAGCACACCCAATTTACCGGTGGCCGGCTGTACATTCATTGTTTCCATCTCTAATTTTTTTTCGATACAACAAGTTATACATTCTTTAACGGGCAGTAAAGTTAGGACTTTTTGACCTAAAACAAATATATTAGCTCTGTTTTTGTTCGGCTATCGTACAAATTTATACATTATTCCAACAAAATAACCACCATTTCAGTATTACTGCCAAATGAAACAATTCCCTATCATCTCTCTGTTTGCAAATAAAGATGTATCTTTGCAACCGCTTTTCCAAAATTATTAAAGAAAACAATTTTACTACATGAATGATATTTGCTGCATAGGGCATATTACCCTCGATAAAATCGTTACGCCGAAACAGACCACCTATATGCCTGGAGGGACTTCGTATTATTTCTCGCATGGCATCAGCTGCCTGAACGACCATACACACTACAAACTACTCACGTCATTGGCAGTAAGCGAATACGGAGCAGTAGAAGAACTTCGTACCAAAGGCATCGATGTGGAAGTGGTTCCAAGCCGGCATACGGTTTATTTTGAAAACAAGTATGATACAAACCAGAACAACCGTACCCAGCGCGTACTGGCAAAGGCCGATCCTTTCACGATGGAGAAACTAAAACACCTCGAAGCACGTTTTTTTCACTTGGGCAGCCTTTTGTCGGATGATTTCCCGTTGGAGGTACTCAAATGCCTGTCGGCAAAAGGGACGCTTTCAGTAGACGCACAAGGGTATTTGCGCGAAGTGCGCGGTGAAAAAGTATATCCTGTCGACTGGACTTGGAAAAAAGAGGCGTTGAAATACATAGACATTCTGAAAGTGAACGAACACGAAGCGACCGTGCTGACAGGATCTACGGATTATTGCGAGGCCGTTTCCCTGCTCCACAAGTGGGGTGCCAAGGAAATTTTGTTGACATTGGGAAGCGAAGGGTCGCTCATCTACGCAGAAAACATGCTGTACCGCATTCCCGCTTATCCACCTCATGAAACAGTAGATACCACCGGTTGCGGCGACACTTACATGTTAGGCTACCTCTACATGCGAAACAAGGGAGCCTCCTATCCCCAGGCCGGCACTTTTGCCGCAGCCTTGTCCACCCTCAAATTAGAAAAGTCGGGACCTTTCCAAGGTACAGAAGAAATGGTCACAGCCATTGTAAGAGAAAGCAGCCTCAAACCCGACAGCCTTCCTTTGTAACACTGGTGTATTACCTACAGTAGTACCGTCCCTACAAATTGCAATTATTTTACCTCCCCCGTTTTGCAACTGCAAGCATCCGTCGTGCATACAACCACACGATGCTGTAAGCTACCCACGGAACAATAAAAGACCAAGCCATGGACTGGGTATGGTCTGCCACTACGCCCATCAAAAAAGGACCTACCACCCCGCCAACCGGAGACATCATAAGGAAAGATGAAGCACGCTTGGTATGGCTTCCCAAGCCTTTCAGCGAAAGGGCAAAAATGGTGGGAAACATAATCGCCTCGAACGCATAGCCGCACAACAAGGCTATAAGCGAGATTATGCCAACATCAAGTAACACCACAGTGGTGGTAATTACGGTACCCGTCGCACACCAGAATAACATCCGTTCGGCACGCACACGCTGCATAATCCAACTCCCGGCAAAACGTCCCGACATGAATAAACCCAGTCCACCAAACGAAAGAACTATGGAGGCATAACGGGCATCCATCCATCCCTGCTCCATGACATAATTGATGAAAAAACTATTGATGGAAATCTCGGCCACCTCATAAGAGAACAAGGCGACCAGCCCAAATACAAACAACCGGTGGGACCACAAACTTATCCGTTTTCCCTGATCGTCCATCTTTGCCTCATGCGTAATCTCCGGCAGGCGGACACGCAAGAATATACACGCCACCAGCAACACCAGTATTCCCATGCAGGCATAAGGAAAAGCCACACTGTTTGGGTGATGGCTGTCTTTGGAAAACAGGAACAACCCCACCAGCAAAGGCGCACAGATGCATCCCAACCCATTGAACGACTGGGCAAAGTTCAGACGGCTGGCGGCAGTTTCCTTTGCGCCCAATTCGGTGACATACGGGTTAGCGGCAGTCTCCAAGAAAGTAAGCCCGCACCCGATGATGAAAAGCGCAAAAAGAAAAGCATTGAACGAAACGAAATATTGCCCCGGAATAAAAAGCAAAGCCCCGATGCCGTATAGAAGCAACCCGAAAACAACCCCGCTGCGGTATCCGAAACGGCTGATGAACAGTCCGGCAGGAATAGCCATGATAAAATAGCCCATGTACATCGTCATCTGGATAAAAGCCGAATGGGTTTTCGAAATGTCCAGCATCTCCTGAAAATGCTTGTTCAACACGTCCAGGATGGCATGGGCAAACCCCCAAAGGAAGAACAGCGAAGTAACCAGCACGAATGTAAATCGGTACTGGTTACCTACCAATGCAATGCGCTTGTAGTTCATATTATTCTTCCACCGTATCCAGTTTCAGCTTGTCACTATCGTCCCGCTTTTCATAATATTGCCTGCGTAACGGACGGGCATGGAGTTCCTTTTCCATTTTCCGGTTCCTGTATACATCCATAGCCACATATATGGCCTGGCGGAAAGATTCCTCCGATGCAATCCCCTTACCGGCTATGTCATAAGCAACCCCGTGGGCTGGCGAGGTATGCACAACAGGCAAGCCTGCCGTAAAGTCCACCCCTTTATCCATAGCCAGAGCCTTGAAAGGTGCCAGCCCCTGGTCATGGTACATGGCAAGTATGCCATCAAAATGCACGAAATTGCCCGAACCCATAAACCCGTCGGCAGGATAAGGCCCATAACACAATATTCCCTTCTTTCCCATGGCTTCAATGGCGGGAATGATGATTTTCTTTTCTTCCGTGCCCATCAGTCCATTGTCCCCCGCATGAGGATTCAATGAGAATACAGCAATCCGGGGGCTGTCGATACCGAAATCATATTTCAATGAACGGTTGAATATTTCGATTTTCTCCATAACCAGTTCTTGGGTAAGTGTGCGGGTTATCTCGCCCACCGGTATGTGTCCTGTCACCAGTGCCATCCGGAAATCATCCTTCAGAAAAATCATCAGTGCTTTCCGGTTCTCTCCTATCCAGCCTTCGATGTACTCCGTCTGGCCGGGGAAATGAAAATTGCCCGACTGAATGGTGTATTTGTTGATTGGGGCTGTGACCAATACATCGAATAATCCTTCCCGATATTCCCGCATTGCTGTTTCCAGCGCATCCAACGCAGCCTTTCCGCCTTCTTGGGAAGGTTTGGAAAGTTCCACTTTCAACTCGTCTTCCGTACATCCGACGATATTCAGCCGACCATCCTGCGCATCGGATGCCGAACTGATGATACTGAAATTCACCTGCAGATCCATAGCCTTGCGGTGATAAGCCGCCACTTTGGGCGATCCATATATAATAGGCGTACACAGATCCAGCATTGCCGGATTGGAAAAAGTCTTCAGGATTACCTCATATCCTACTCCATTGATATCGCCATGGGTGATACCCACCTTTATTTTATGTCCTTCCATGTATATTGATTTTACATTGTTTTTCTACAAGCCGTTCCCGACTGGAGCATGTCCCTTCTCCTGTTCTGCCGTCGAAAGCATGCCGCAAGCGGCAAAAATATCCTCGCCACGCGAGGCACGGATTGTGGCAAACACGCCGTGCCGTGTCAGGTAATCACGGAATGCCTCCATCTGTTCCATACCCGTTCCTTGCAGATCCACGCCCGGAATGGCATGATACCGAATCAGGTTGACACGGCAGTCTACCCCCCGCAACAGCCGAACCAGTTCTTTGGCATGAGCCAAGCTGTCATTAAGTCCGCCGAACAGGATATACTCGAATGACAGACGCCGTTGCTTGCCGAAATCATATCCCTTGAGCATATCTATGATCTCCGTTATGGGAAAAGCCTTTTCGGCAGGCATCAGTTCTGCCCGTTGGGCGTGGGAAGGCGAATGAAGGCTTACAGCCAGACGGCAATTGCTCTCGTTTAAAAGACGCTCCAGTCCCTTGCGCATGCCTACGGTAGAAACGGTGATACGCTTCGGACTCCAAGCATACCCATAACCTGCCGTCAGGATTTCCACAGCACGCAACACGGCATCCAGGTTATCGAGCGGTTCTCCCATGCCCATGAAAACAACGTTCGTCAGCGTGTCACGTTCCGGGATAGAATAAATCTGGTTCAAAATCTGTGCGGTGGTCAGATTACCGGCAAAACCTTGCCTGCCTGTCATGCAGAATTTGCAGTTCATCCTGCAACCTACCTGCGAAGACACACACAGGGTGGCACGCTCACCGTCAGGAATATAGACAGACTCCACATACTTGCCTTCGGATATCCGGAACAGGTATTTCACCGTACCGTCCGCCGAACGCATGGCATGAACAGGTGCCATCCCCCCCACCTCACACATTTCCTTTATCCGCTCACGGTTCTTGAGGGACAAGTTGGTCATCTCATCTATCGAGGCTACCTTTTTGCCATAAATCCACCGGGCTATCTGCCTGGACGTAAATGGGGGCATCCCCCACTGGTCCACCAGCCTGTCCAACTCGTACAGTGTCTTGCCCAATAAAGACAATTTTATATCACTCATCCTGCTTTCCTTTTTACATAAACCACCTGAAACCCTTTCGTACTCTTCCAGGTTCCAGGTGGCAAATGTACACAAAATATCCGAATAACCTTCTACCTATATCCTCGAAATCACTCTTCAGGGACACGGCGGAAGATGGCGGGAGAACATGTATTTAAGTGCATATTATTTCAGCAGTTCCGACAATTTGGCTGCGATGGCATCACCACGAAGGTTGCGTGCGACAATGGTTCCTTCCTGGTCGACCAACACGGTAGCCGGAATGGAACGTACCCCGTAAAGGCGTGCACCTTCGCATTCCCATGCTTTCAGGTCAGACATCTGCGGCCATGTGATGCCCAGGTCTTTGATGGCCTGCTTCCATGCTTCCGCATCACGGTCCAAAGACACCCCTACGATGCCGAAACCTTTTGCCCTGTATTTCTTGTAGGCAGCCACTACATTCGGCATTTCTGCACGGCACGGGCCACACCAACTTGCCCAGAAATCTATCAATGTATACTTGTTCTTGGCTATGAAATCGGAAAGTGCCACGCTCTCGCCTTCAGGGGTATCCATGGTAAAGTCGATGAACTTTTCCCCTACAGCCGTCCGTGCCAACGTAGCCATATATTCTTTCATCTTCACGACATCTTCATTGTTGGCATAAGCGGCCGGAATCCGGTCTACCAACGGCAGGATACGTTCTGCATCGAAAGCACTGCTGTACGAAGTAAGCAACTGTACCCCCACCAAGTTGCTGATATTGTCCGAAATCGTGTTGTATACCATCTCTATGCTCAAGCTGTCTTTCTCTTCAAGCAGCCTTTCCGCTTCGGCACGCTGTTCATCGCTCAACGAGTCGTTCCTTGTCTGGCCATACAGTTCTGCCATCTCCTTGTTGGCTGCAATAAACCGATCCATAAATGACTGGTAAGCATCATTGCACACCGTACCCGCCACTTTAGGCGCTTCGCCGCTCATGTCCAATGTAATTGTTCCAGGTTCGAGGAACACCGTTGCCCTCAGAGGCCTGGGGGCTTTCATGTAGGTTACAAAACGGCTTACAGCCACTGTGTCGGCAGCTCCCTTGAACTGGAACGTACCGCCTGCAACCACAGCCGAATCAACTTTCACCAAATCGCCGCCTGCAAAGCTCTGCAAGTAAACCGTGTCGCCATCGGCCGCACCGGCAATGGTACCATTAATGACATAGCCGGGGTTAGTCTGACAAGAAGCAAATGCCAGCACTCCGGCAGTTGCCATCCATACTAATGTTTTCATACTCCAATAATTGAATAAAAGTTTAGATGGACAAAGATACTCCTTATATTTGAAATAAAGGCAAAAATCGAGCCACATTTTAGTTTCCTCCCATATTATTTCGAGTCGAACAATACCAGCAGGGCACACCCCATGTAACTGTACCGGTAGGCGGAAGGGCTAAGGCCGAAACAGGCATCCAATCCGGAATAGTGCAGGGAAGAGAAAAGCTGAACCACGAAAAAGAGGGAAATGAAATAAGCGGAGAAGCGGACAAAACCGTATGAAAGCCCGCGCACGAGGTCGCGGTCCGTATGGTAATAATCGGTGGCGTATCCGTAGACCATTGCCATGATGCCCATGCCTACCGACAACAGGAACACGGCCCCATCCGCCAAGGGAGAATATTCCAAGCCGCCCGTAATGCTGCGCACAATGCTCCACGGCCCCCATGCCAACACCAGGCCAACCACCAGGCACGCCACACCGGAAGCCAGGCTCCAGCATAAGGCACGCTTCTCCTTACGAAGAAGACGTTCTTTGCGGACACACAGGCGCATGAAAAGCCTGCCCAGCCCGGAATGCATCCACAGCCCCGCACCGAACGCAAGCACAAGCAGCGGGCCCAACAAGGGAGCATGCAGGAATCCGGGCACGGCATTGCGCAACAACCAGCGGACCCCATCGGCACTGATCAGGCTCTGCACCCCTTCCCATCCGTAGATGCTCCCAACCCACGACAACAAGGCAACTACAAGCGTGAGCAGGAAGAAAAGTGTGGCAGGATGCACGAAACGTCTATTCATCATCGGGTTCCAGATTATCGATATCCAAGATACGCAATTCGAAAGCGCGGGTCACCAACCTGCAGGCATTGATTCCTGTACGTTCATCGGGACGGAACAAGCGATTGACCAGATCGTTCTGCCGTTTTTCAATGGACTTTACCCCGAAAGGCATGCCCTTCAGGTTGGTAATCATCTCTTTGGTATACCCTAAAGCCAGATGGCGCAACAGGCGTTCATCGTATTCATCGATGTCGTAATCAATGACTGCCTCCTGCCTGCGCTGTTCCACCAGGACAGACCGTTTGAAGCGTTCCACGATCTTTTCCAGAATGGGCAAGTTGAATACCAGCTTCTTCCCTGCCATGACCGCCTCTACATCGGTAGCCGTCAGCAGTTCGCCGGTCTTCAGGATGATGCCATCGGCGCCGGCATCGAGGGCATCCACCCATAATTTTTCATTCAGCACTTCGCCCGTAAAAATCAAGACTTTCAGCCCGGGATGTTCCTTGTGCAGACGGGCACAGATGGACACGCCGACCGTAGTAGATCCCCCCAATCCCAAGTCGAGCAACACCAAGTCCGGTGTATGCTGCCCGAGCAGGGTCCAGAATTCGGTTTCGGTCATGGCGGTACCGATGACCTCGGCATTGGGTATCTCGTGGCGGAAAATCTCTTCCGTGCCTTTCAGTTCTAATTTTACATCTTCTACGATGATGACTTTAAACTTTTCCATATTGTTTCTATCAATTCATTTTTTTCCTGTGGCTTTCGGGGATGGTAAACCATACGGTGTACCCTCCTCCCGGTTCGGGACAAGCATTGATGCGGCATCCCCGCTTCCCACCAAACTCATCGTGGTCGCGGATTATCTGCTTGCACACGAGGAACTCAGTACCTGCCGGTTCCTTGCCGCTGCCTGCCTGCATGCGCGAGAGCGAAGGATAAAACCAACCGTTCAACTGCTCCTGCGTATAAATGCGGCGCATATCGGTAAAACGGAAACAGACAAAACCACCCTCCGCGCCCGCCTTCACCAACAGGTTGCCCGCCTGCGGATAACGTACTGCCTCATTGACAAGATTTTCGAAAAGGAACTCCAGCAATACCGCATCGCCCGACATCACCAGGTCCGGAGGTATTTGCACATCAAGCGAAAGCGCATAAGGAAGTTTGCGCGACACCTTCCGGAAATAACGCTGCAGTTTGTCTGCCAAACTTCCGGAACGGACTTCGGCACGCCGGAAAGTAACCGTATCCAGCTGTCGTGCGGCACACAGGCTGAGAAGGGTGAATATATCCTTGTAATAGCTTACCAGTTCATCCACGGTCTGCAACTGTTCCCGCTCCGCATCCTCCGAAGCCGCACCGTCCTCGTTCAGGCGATCGATAATTTGCTTAATACGGTTCGGATAGTAAACGGTTTCGTGCTTGATGGTGGAAAGGCAGTTGTCGAGCACCATATTCTGTACATGAAGCAGGTTTTCTTCGTACAAGGTACGGCGGGCATCGTCCTGCGCCATCTCGATGTCGTTATGCTTCCGGCGCACGCGCACCACCGCATTATACAGCACCACAGCCAGGTAGTCCACCACCAGTTCGGCAAACAATGTGTCTTCCTCACTCCATTCATGATGTTCCATACGCAAAGCAAACACACCGGTATAATGCACATTTCCAGCCATCTGTACCCGGAGCGGCAAGGCTATCCACCCCGAAGTATCCGAACACTCTACCTTTTGCCTGTCGAAGCAACGCTGCATCAGGACACGCGCCTCATCCGTTTCCGTTTTCCGGTAAAAGCGGAAGCCGGGTGTCCCGCCTCCTTCGTCATACAATGCCAATCCCAAGTCGGATACAGGATAAAGTTCGTTCAGTCCTTCTGCCAACTTGACAAACAAGGTATCCGTAACAATCTCTCCTTCTTCGTCCAACCGGGTGGAGGCGAACACCGCCCGATTGATGACAAACACCTGTTCCATGTTGCGCCGGTAATGCAACCGGTGCCGCCAGTACAGCCAGTAATACCCCACCAGGCAAACAAATGCCAGAAGCACAAGCAATGCCAGCGCAATGATTTTGTTGTTGGCCGACTGGCGCATCTGTTCGCAATAATGCTCTAACGAGCGGTCCTTGCTTACCTGTTTATAAAGTACCGTATAGACCAAATTGTTGTAATAATAGGTAGGAAAATCCTTCAACGCCAGGGCTGCCACGGCAGCCTCGTTGCGTACATCGAGCAGGATGTAATAATCGGTGTCAAAACCCTCTGCCAGCCACTCCTGTTCCGCCATGATGTTGTCTTTCTGATAGAGGCACAACAGCGGTGCGTCATGTCCCGAATAACACAGGTAGTGTGCATTCAGGAGAGACAAAACGCTGTCGGCATAAAGCAGGGCATCGGAGTAGTAGCCTTCGACATTACACTCGTACACCCAGTTTGCATAATCGTCCGCTATTGCCAGCAGGCTATCGTATGCTGCAGACTGCCGCACGTCAGCAGGCATGGCAGCCGCCTGTTTCCGACAACCGCTTCCGCCAATCACCGATGCCAACACGCCGATGCACAACACAGTCCGTTTCACTCCCTTAGGCAGGCGGAAATAAAATCTGCTCCCCTTACCCGGCGTGCTTTCGATGCCGAACCTGCACACGCCGAACAAGGCGTTCGTCTTCCGGTATTTCTCAATGATTCCCTTGCAGTTCATCAGCCCGAATCCGTGCCCCTTCTGCCGGCGCAACGCCTGCACATCCACAGCCGTATCCAGCCCGATAGTGCCCGAATCGTAGACTTTCCCGTCCAGGATACGGCGTACGTCCTCCTTGGAAAGCCCCATGCCCGTATCAGACACGGAAACCTCTACATAGTCTGCCGTTTCTTCCGCTTTCAGGTCCACGCTTCCCCCTTCCGGTGTGTACTTACGTGCATTTTCTGCCAACGTATTGACCATAAACAAGGTAAGCGCCCGGTCTGCTTTCACTACAGCCTCAGTAGGGTGGACAGTCAAGGTTTGGCGTTTCATTTCGAACGACCGCCTGCCCTTGCCTACCATATCGAACAGGTCGTTCAGGGCAAAGCTTTCAATATTCAGGTTCAATGCCCCCTGGCGCATCCTGATCCACAAGGCAAGAATATCGTTGTACTCGTTGATGCGCGTAATCAGTTCGCCAATATACACGTACTTCCCTTTCTTGACCTCCTCCCGGCGTGCATAGGGTGCCGATTCCAACTTGTGCACCTCATTGGCAACACGGTCGATATAAGGCAGGATGCCTGTCACGATGGAAAGACAGGCTTTCTTCACCGCATTCTCCTTCTTGTTCTCTGCCAAATGCTGCTGGTGGATGTACTGTCCCTTTTCCACCTGCCGACGTTCACTGTCGAGTGCCACCAGGTCGGCACCATTGCCCAATGCCCATGCCAGATAAGGAGACAGCAGTTGCATCAATGCTTTCTCCTCCTTGTGGAACGAACGTTTCAATGCCAGCCATACCCATCCAATGACTTCCCCCTTCCCGCCCGGAGAGACCAACTCATAATGAAAGGCGGACGTTCCTTCCGGAAGTACGAAAGGCACCTCGCCAGGCACGTTTTCCCCTCCGGGTTCCTTCAGGCAAATCTGCATATCCACCGCATCAAAGATGCGGAGGAAATCCTCTTTCACCGCCTGCCGGACCGCATCAACCACTTCATCCATATATGCCACCGAAGCCGGTACGGAAGAAATGATCTTCCGGCATAACCCGAAGACCTGTTTCAACACGGAAAGGTACATACGGTTCCGCTTCTTCCAACGTCGGTTGAACAATACGGAAAGCACAACCAGGACGGCCATTCCCGCCCCTATCAGGCAAAGCAGTGCATTCAGTTGCTTCGTCTCACGTTCCAACGCCATATAACGGCTTTCCAACAACTTGTCCTGACGGGTATAGTCCAGCAGGTCGAGGTAAATGTTACGGTTGTAGTCGGACTCCTGTTTCATGCCCATAGCCGAGTAAGTGCGGCTCAGTTGTTCGCGCAGGCGCAGAATCCACTCGGGCACGGTCTTTATGCCTTCATCGGCAATCCATTTCAGTTCGACGGCACGTCCGGCATCCGGTACATACGTGTGCAGGCAATCCATTGTATCGGTGCAATGGTAATATTTTTCGTGATGCAGATTGACATAATGCAGGGCAGTATCCAGATAGGCCAACGCCTTATCCGGACAATCCGTATAATTATAATAGGTGGCAATGGTGCGGTAAGCACCCGAAATCTGGTACCAGTCGCCATACCGTTTGAACAGGTCCCGGGCACGACGGGCATACGAAAGGGGAAGGCTGTCAAGAGGAAGACCGCCGTCGTTGACCAGACGCAACACATCCGCACTCCGGCGCGACAATATTTCACGGTCCCGGGGAGGGCCCAGCATCTCGGCAAGTGCCTGCAAGGCATTCGCCTCGAAATACACATACCCCTTTGCCCTGCTGACCATCAGGCAGTTCGCAAGGTAGTCCAGCTCTCCTGACAGCAGCTCCTCGCGCGTAGATGCCCGATACATGCCTCCCGACCCGCGCATGTAGAGGTAATACAGCCATTGGGCCGTATCGCCCCGGATGGCATCCACATCCACAGCCTCGATAGACCGCAACGACTCGTCCTGCTGCTGAAGGTAATAGAAATAAATGCCCGATACGATGTGAAACTCCGATACGGCATAGTTCAGGCGCAAACGGACATGCGCATCCGATACAAGATCTTCCTCTTCACGGATACGTTTCATATGGCGGAGCGCACTGCTGCGGTAATCGTAGAATTCCTTGTTCAACGCGGCACGCTGGCAAATCTTCATCAGGCCCACATCGGCAATCAGGCATTCTATTTCATTGTTCCCCTCGCCCGATGCCCGGCGGAACAGGTACGCTGCCTGTTCGAAATCCATGCGCATGAAAGCACAGAAACCCAAATTGTTCAGTGCCTCCGCACGCCTCGACGAATTTACTTCCGACCAGCGGAACGCCTCTTCGGCAGCCTGTTGCGATGCGGCAAGGTCGCGGTAGCGCATGGCATACGACACCTCGTTCAGCGAATCCGTCCGAAGGCGTCTCTCCATCTGCCCGGCACGTCCGCCACATGCAGACAACACAACCCACAGGCACAGAAGTCCGCCCCAGTTCCACCGTCTTTTCCACATCATGCCGCAAACAATGAAAAAGAGGCCATCCCACAAGGCACAAAGCCGAATGACACAACCTCTTTTTAAATCCGGATGAAAGAACAATTATTTTTTAGATTCTTCCAGAGAAACTTTTCTAAATTCTTTCAACACTTTTTCCAGTTCCAAAGAGACCTTCCGGGCCCGCGTTCCCGCAGCTTTATTGCCTTTCGTTGCCTGCAATTCAGCATCGGCAAGCAAAGCTCCGTTCAGTTCTTTAATTTTTGCAATCAGTTCGTTCATAGCTCTAAAATTTGACCTTAAAATGAAGATTTTCCAAAATAAATACAAATAACTTAATATGTAATTGTCATATCTACTTTTTTTGTATTATTTAATACTTCCGGTCCTTATCGGTTTTTGCAACCAAATTGCAAACAAATCCCTCCGGGGCAAAAACCCCATCCCGAGGTATTGCCAAGCTAAAAATTCCACCTAATTTTGCTGCAAACCCAATAAAACAAAACAAGTATGACACACATACACGCACATGGGCACGGGCACGACCATACCTCCGCATCGCTCAATACAATCTTCAGCGTATGTATTGCCATCAACCTGCTTTTCGTCATCATCGAGGCCGGAGCCGGTTTCTTCTTCAACTCCCTCGGTTTGCTGTCCGACGCCGGGCACAACCTGGGCGATGTATTCAGCCTGATACTCGCATTGTTTGCGTTCCGCATATCGAAACACCACGGCACGCCTCATTTCACCTATGGCTACAAGAAAAGCACGGTGCTGGTGTCGCTGCTCAACGCCATCATCCTGCTGGTTGCCGTAGGTGCCATCATCATCGAAAGCATTTATAAGCTGAAAACCCCCGGACACATTTCGGGAGCCGCCGTGTCGTGGACGGCGGGCATCGGTATCCTGGTCAACGGGGCAACGGCCTGGCTGCTCATGAAAAACCAGAAGCACGACCTGAACGTGCGGGGAGCCTTCCTCCACATGGCCATGGACACACTGGTATCGGTGGGTGTGGTCATCTCAGGTATCATCATCATGCTGACCGGCTTTGTGCTGGTTGACACACTTATCAGCCTCATCATTGCCATCCTAATCCTGGTATCCACCTGGAAACTGCTGAAGGAAAGCCTCTTCCTCTCACTCGACGCCGTGCCCGAAAGCATCAGCATCTCCAAGCTGGAACAGCAAATCGCCCACGTGCCCGGCGTGAAAAGCCTCCATCACCTGCATGTATGGGCGGTAAGCACCACCGAGAATGCCGCCACAATACACATTGTGCTTAACGACCCGTCGGAGATGGAAGACGTAAAACATGCCGTGAAAGAAGTGTTCCGCCAACAGGGCATACAGCACACCACGGTAGAATGCGAAACATCCGGATGCCTCTGCGAAGACCCCTGCTGCTGCCAATGACGGGGACACGGGGCACGCCCCAACCATCGCCTGCCCCATCGCATTACGCCTGCGCCCGCACCGGCCGGCACGGGCATCCGCATGGGAGTACACGAGAGGTCGTGTTTCCTTGACTAATTAGTGGAGGCAAGTTTTCAGGATTAACCTTTCGCTGTGTTACACTCACCAGGTTGCCACCGACTGTCCGAATTCCTTGAATAAGGTTTTGGTTATTCCTTACTTCCGCATATAATATAATACTGTGCAAAGTGATTTTCCAGAAAGAGTCCACTGCCCATTTGCCGCCAGGTTCTATTCTTAATCTTTCCTAACAGCCATACAATTGTATCAAGATTTTTTCTTATCTTTGTACCCAAATACGGTATTTTATAATGAGACAATTAAAAATCACTAAAAGTATCACTAACCGGGAGAGTGCGTCTTTGGACAAATATCTACAGGAAATCGGACGTGAGGACCTGATTACCGTGGAAGAAGAAGTAGAACTCGCCCAGCGTATTCGCAAAGGCGACCGTGCAGCGTTAGAGAAACTTACACGTGCAAACTTGCGATTTGTAGTATCAGTAGCAAAACAGTACCAGAATCAGGGCCTGAGCCTTCCCGACCTTATCAACGAAGGCAACCTGGGACTAATCAAGGCAGCGGAAAAATTCGATGAGACCCGCGGTTTTAAATTCATCAGTTACGCCGTATGGTGGATACGCCAGTCCATACTCCAGGCATTGGCCGAACAGTCGCGCATCGTACGCCTCCCGCTCAACCAGGTAGGTTCGCTGAACAAAATCAGTAAGGCTTTTTCCAAATTCGAACAAGAAAACGAACGCCGTCCTTCCCCCGAAGAACTTGCGGACGAACTGGAAATCCCGGTAGACAAAATCTCGGATACCCTGAAAGTATCGGGACGGCACATATCCGTGGATGCACCTTTCGTGGAAGGCGAAGACAACAGCCTGCTGGATGTGCTGGTAAACGATGATTCCCCGATGGCGGACCGTTCGCTGGTAAATGAATCACTTTCGAGGGAAATCGACAGGGCACTCTCTACACTGACCGAAAGGGAAAAGGAAATTATCCAGATGTTTTTCGGCATCAACACACAGGAAATGACATTGGAGGAAATCGGCGACAAGTTCGGGTTGACCCGCGAACGCGTACGCCAAATCAAAGAAAAAGCCATCAGAAGATTAAGACAGAATTCACGCAGCAAACTGCTTAAGTCTTACTTAGGATAGAAAAGACCGGTCCCGTTTCCAGACGGGGAATGGGGAATACAGAATGAATTTTCATCCTTTATTCCCCGTTTTTCATTAAAGTATGTCAATTTTCCACCCGGACATGCCATGAATATGTCCACAATTGCTTACTTTTACTTCCTCAAATATTCGCATTGATTATGAAATGTATTAAACTACTTTGCTTTTTGGCAGCAACTTCCATTATCATCCCCTTATTGGCAAAATCTCCGAAAGCCAAGGACAGATACGGTGTGTATATAGCCGGGGTTTCCGCCTCTTTCAGCGACTCACTGGTTTATTTCACCGATATCCAATACGTGGACAGTGCCGTTGTGGGCGAAAGTGGCTTGCTGATAGGACGTGCCCAATACAGCATCCAACTGAAAGAATACCTGGAACAGAACGGGAGCGGGAAAAACCGCACGTGCTTTGTGTATTACAACAAAAAGAAAAAAAACCTGCAGAAAGAGATTAACAAGATAAGGAACAAATACCAGAAAGGCGGATCATCGGTCATCCTGGATGTCAATCCTGATTTTAATTTCGAAAAGGCAGAATTGTATTAAAACATGAAAAAGGCCATATTCTACCTCGTTTCCCTGTTCGTGCTGGTGGGATGTTCGGATGAAATTCCCGAACAAGATTCACGTGTACAAGCCAAAAGGGGTATCCTTGCCTACATGGTGGCCAACAACAATCTGGACACGTACATCATGAAAAACATTGTATGGATGTACCAAAGCCTGGCAGCATCGGAAGATTCGTGCACACTGGCGATTTACTACAAACCGTCTTCAAGCAACGCATACGTAGACACCCTGGGGGAAATCCTGCTGTTTATCTCTGACGGCAACGGGCAAATCAACGGGGTGCCCGCTTTGGAAACCACCCAAATGACCACGGAGAACGTTTTCGACCAAGCGGAAAGGTATACAGCAGTGAGCGGGACCGCCACCGACCCCAACATCATGGCAGCCAACCTGCGCACGATGGTCAACATAGTTCCCTCGCAAAGCTACGGGTTGATTTTCGGCTCGCACGCCACCAGCTGGATGCCGGCATCCGGCACCCTCATTTCCGCCAAGGCATTCGGACTGGACGGAAACTCCTCCAACGCCATCAATATACCCGAACTCGCGGCAACATTGGAGGAAGTATTCGCGGACAACCTCGACTTCGTATTGTTTGACGCCTGCATGATGGAAACGGCCGAAGTATGTTACGAGTTGCGCAATGCCGTACACTACTGCATCGCATCGGTCATGGAAACCCCTCAGCCGGGTTATCCCTATCATCGGATATTGGCAGACCTGTACAAAGACGAAATCGACTTTGACAAAGTGTGCGATGCCATCATCGCGTTCAACCAAGAAGCCGAAAACACAAACTGGGGAACATATGCGGTAGTGGACTGCACCCGGATGGACACCTTTGCCTCGGCGGTGGCAGAACAAATCAGCCAACATGCCTCCACAATTGAAAACATGTCTGATTGCCATGCCATCCAACAATACGGAGTCAAAAGTTACCTCTACTTTTCCTTCGATGTGGGCGATTTCATCAAGTACCTGAACGATGGAACCCTGCCGGACACATTCCAGGCAGTATTGGATCAGACAGTCATTTCCAAGAGTTGCATCACCGACAGCGACGTATCCCCATACGGCTCAGTTCTGACCGATGCAAGTCGGTATTGCGGCATAGGCATGTACATTCCAGAAGCCAGCGACAACGACACTTGGAATGCATATTACGAGTCGGCCCTCTCGTGGTACCAGGCAGTGTGGGAATATTAATTGCCCATAAAGTGCGATTACGGGTGGGTTGGCAGCCGTATCCGGAATGGTCGTGCGTATGCCCGGATACGTCTTGTCCGTGACTTAAAATAAATGTTAATCCAAGTTTAACACAAAAAGGAGCTTTTTTTATTCCAAATGAATTATATTTGTCACGAAAAAAGAAGGAGGGACAAGCAGACACCTTGTCAGTGCTTCTTGTATTCGGCAAATTTAAGGAATAAAGCATAGATGTGTAGTTTTCATTTTAAAATAAATAAAGGAATTTGGGCCATTGGAGCGGGTACCTGGACTTACTTTTCGGTAAATTCAGGTATTTTTTTGCCCTGATGTGACAATCCTGCCAATAACAAGTAAATTATGGAACCACTGAAACATGAATGCGGGGTGGTGCTCATACGTCTTCTGAAGCCGCTGGAATATTATCAGAAAAAGTATGGCACGTGGATGTACGGGCTGAACAAGCTTTACCTCATGATGGAAAAGCAACATAACCGGGGGCAGGAAGCAGCCGGGTTGGCCTGCGTAAAGCTAAAAGCCGACCCGGGCGAAGAATACATGTTCCGCGAACGTGCCCTGGGGGCGGGGGCCATCACCGAGATTTTCGGGACGGTGATCGGAAATTTCCGCGACCTTACTCCTGCCCACATGCGCGATGCCGGATATGCAGAAAAGTGCCTGCCCTTTGCAGGAGAAATCTATATGGGGCATCTCCGTTATTCCACAACCGGGAAAAGCGGCATCTCGTATGTGCATCCTTTCTTACGCCGTAACAACTGGCGGACGAAAAACCTTGCATTATGCGGTAACTTCAACCTGACGAACGTAGATGAAATCTTTACCGACATCACAGCTTTCGGCCAGCACCCGCGCAAATATGCCGACACCTACATCATATTGGAACAAGTAGGACACCGCCTGGACCGTGAAGTTGAACGCCTGTACAACGAATGCAAAGCGGAGGGACTGGAAGGCATGGACATCACCCGGGCCATCGAAGGGCGCATTGACCTGACAAACGTATTGAAAACTTCCAGTCCGAAGTGGGATGGAGGATACGTGATTTGCGGCATGACAGGAAGCGGGGAGGCTTTTGCCGTGCGCGACCCGTGGGGAATCCGTCCCGCTTTCTGGTATATGGACGAAGAAATCATGGTGCTTGCATCCGAACGCCCGGTGATCCAGACGGCACTGAATGTGCCGATAGACGATATCCACGAGCTGGAACCGGGGCAGGCCATCCTGATAAATAAGGAAGGAAAGATGCGCTTGGCACAAATCAACGAACCGAAGATGAAAAAAGCATGTTCGTTCGAGCGTATCTACTTCAGCCGGGGGAGCGACATCGACATTTACCGCGAACGGAAGCAGCTGGGCAAGAAATTGGTGGACCCGATACTGAAGGCTATAGACTACGATGTGGTACACAGCGTGTTCTCTTTTATCCCCAATACGGCAGAAGTGGCTTTTTATGGTATGTTGGAGGGGTTTGACAACTACCTGAACCAACTCAAGGTACAGCGTATCGAAGCTTTGGGGCATAATCCCAACCATACGGAACTGGAGCAGATCCTTTCCCAACGCATCCGGAGCGAGAAGGTGGCTATAAAGGACATCAAGCTCCGCACTTTCATAGCCGAGGGCAACACACGCAATGACCTTGCCGCACATGTGTACGACATCACCTACGGAAGCCTGGTACCCTACAAAGACAACCTGGTAATCATCGATGACAGCATCGTACGCGGAACTACCCTGAAGCAGAGTATCATCGGCATCCTCGACCGCCTTCATCCCAAGAAGATTGTCATCGTGTCTTCTTCCCCGCAAGTGCGCTATCCCGATTATTATGGCATAGACATGGCCAGCATGGAACAACTTATTGCTTTTCGCGCCGCACTCGCCCTCCTGGAGGAGCGGAACATGCGGCAAATAATAGAAGAGGCATACCGCAAATCGAAGGAGCAGGTGGACCGGCCTAAAGAGCAGATGGTAAATTACGTAAAGGAAATTTACTCATCGTTCACCGATGAGGAAATCTCGCGGAAAATGGTGGAGTTGCTGACCCCACCCGATACCCAGGCGAATGTGGAAATCGTTTACCAGACATTGGAAGGCCTGCACGAAGCATGTCCCAACCATGAAGGCGACTGGTACTTTAGCGGAGATTATCCTACCCCCGGCGGTGTAAAATTAGTCAACCAGGCATTCATCAATTACATTGAACAGATATACCTGCAAGGAGAAGAACGGGAATGCTGAAAACACAATAACGAGAATAATATTATAAATATATATAATGAGAAACGTGACATTAATCCTTGACGACGGGAGCCGATTCCACGGCAAGTCGTTTGGCTTTGAGAAACCGGTGGCGGGCGAAGTGGTTTTCAATACCGCAATGACCGGTTACCCGGAAAGCCTGACCGATCCTTCATACGCGGGTCAGCTAATGACACTTACCTATCCGTTGGTGGGCAATTACGGGGTACCTCCCTTTACAGTCGGAACAAACGGGATTCCCACTTTCATGGAGGGTGAAAAGATTTACGCCGAGGCGATTATTGTAAGTGACTACAGTAAGGAGTACAGCCACTGGAATGCCGTGGAAAGCCTTGCCGAATGGCTGAAACGGGAACAGGTGCCGGGCATAACGGGCATCGACACGCGTGAACTGACCAAAGTGCTCCGTGAACACGGCGTGATGATGGGACGAATCGAGTTTGAGGATGAAGGAACAGGAGCGGGAAAGGAAGATTCCGTGTCGTATGGTGAGATAAATTATGTAGATCGCGTCTCATGCAAAGACATCATTGTGTATGCAGGCGACAAGAGTTTCACGCTTTCTCCTGCAAAACCGAAAGAAGAGTTGAACAAGGAAATAGAAAAGTTGGATTCCACCTTCTTTTTTCTCCCTTCCGCATTAAAAAAAGTAATCCTTGTGGATTGCGGGGTCAAATCGAACATCATCAGATGCCTGTTGAAACGTGGGGTGGAAGTAATCCGAGTGCCCTGGGACTATGACTTTAACGGATTGGTATTCGATGGGCTTTTCATCTCCAACGGACCGGGCGATCCCGATACGTGCGATGCCGCAGTACAGAACATCCGCCGGGCAATGCAAGACGAAAAGCTTCCTATTTTTGGTATCTGCATGGGGAACCAACTGCTATCAAAAGCAGGAGGGGCAAAAATCTACAAGCTGAAATACGGGCACCGCAGCCACAACCAACCCGTACGTATGGTGGGCACGAACCGTTGCTTCATCACCAGCCAGAACCATGGCTATGCAGTAGACAACAATACGCTGGGAACTGATTGGGAACCACTGTTCATCAACATGAACGATGGCTCGAACGAAGGCATACGCCACAAACGCAACCCCTGGTTTTCTGCCCAGTTCCATCCCGAGGCTGCCAGCGGTCCCACGGACACTGAATTTTTGTTTGACGAATTTATAAAACTGATATGAAAAACAACATAAAGAAAGTACTGCTATTAGGTTCCGGAGCGTTGAAAATCGGGGAAGCCGGAGAATTTGACTATTCGGGTTCACAAGCTCTCAAGGCACTAAAGGAGGAAGGTATCGATACCGTTCTTATCAATCCCAACATTGCCACCGTGCAAACTTCGGAAGGTGTTGCCGACCGGATTTACTTCCTACCGGTCACGCCCTATTTCGTAGAGAAAGTCATCGACAAGGAACGTCCCGACGGCATATTGCTCTCTTTCGGCGGGCAGACGGCACTGAATTGTGGAGTGGCCCTATACAAGGAAGGCGTGTTTGAAAAATACGGAGTACAAGTGTTAGGTACGCCGGTACAGGCGATTATGGATACGGAAGACCGCGAACTATTTGTACGCAGGCTGGATGAAATCCACATCAAGACCATCAAGAGCGAAGCCGTGGAGAGCATAGAAGACGCACGCCGTGCCGCACGCGAAGTGGGCTACCCGGTCATCATTCGTGCCGCATACGCATTAGGTGGGCTTGGCTCAGGTTTTTGCGACAATGAAGAAGAGTTGGATGTACTGGCGGAAAAAGCATTCTCCTTTTCGCCGCAGGTGCTTGTGGAGAAAAGCCTCAAGGGCTGGAAAGAAGTGGAATACGAAGTGGTGCGCGACCAGTTCGACAATTGTATCACGGTCTGCAACATGGAAAACTTCGACCCGCTGGGCATCCATACAGGCGAATCAATCGTTATCGCTCCCAGCCAGACACTGACCAACAGCGAATATCACAAATTGCGCGAACTTTCCATACGCATCATCCGCCATATCGGCATCGTAGGCGAATGCAACGTGCAATATGCGCTCGACCCCGGGTCGGAAGACTACCGCGTCATTGAGGTAAATGCCCGTCTGAGCCGTTCTTCGGCATTAGCCTCCAAAGCTACCGGCTATCCGCTGGCTTTTGTGGCAGCAAAGTTGGGATTGGGATACGGTTTGTTCGACCTGAAGAATTCTGTGACCAAGACTACCTCGGCATTCTTCGAGCCTGCATTAGACTACGTGGTGTGCAAAATTCCGCGTTGGGATCTCGGCAAGTTCCACGGTGTAGATCGAGAACTGGGCTCCAGCATGAAATCGGTGGGTGAAGTGATGGCCATTGGACGCACTTTCGAAGAGGTTATCCAGAAAGGCCTCCGCATGATAGGCCAAGGCATGCACGGTTTTGTGGAGAACAAGGAACTGGTCATTGCCGATATCGACAAAGCATTGCGCGCACCTACCGACAAGCGGATATTTGTTATCTCGAAAGCCATGCGTGCAGGCTATACAGTCGACCAGATCCACGACCTGACCAAAATCGACAAATGGTTCCTTTACAAGCTGGAGAACATCATGCAAACTTCAAAGGAACTGCATGAATGGGGCAACAACCATATCCAACTTGCCGAGCTTCCGGTAGAATTGCTACGCAAGGCAAAACGCCAAGGATTTTCCGATTTCCAGGTGGCACGTGCCATCGGCAGACAAGGCGATATGGAAGAGACCATCCTGGAAGTGCGACGTTACCGCAAACGTATGGGCATCATACCCGTAGTGAAGCAAATCGATACCTTAGCGGCGGAATATCCGGCACAGACCAACTACCTGTACCTGACGTACGGCGGCACAGCAAACGACGTGCACTACACCGGCGACCATCGAAGCATCGTCGTGCTGGGATCGGGTGCTTACCGCATCGGCTCATCGGTGGAATTCGACTGGTGTGGGGTGCAGGCACTTAACACCATCCGCAAAGAAGGGTATAGAAGTGTGATGATCAACTACAATCCCGAAACGGTATCGACTGACTATGACATGTGCGACCGCCTTTATTTCGATGAACTGACATTTGAGCGGGTAATGGACATTCTCGACCTTGAGGACCCATACGGGGTCATTGTCTCGACCGGAGGACAAATACCGAACAACCTTGCCCTCCGCCTCGATGCGCAGAATGTGAATATATTGGGGACTTCCGCCAAAAGCATAGATAACGCCGAAGACCGCGATAAATTTTCAGCCATGCTGGACCGCATCGGGGTAGACCAGCCCGAATGGAGCGCACTGACCTCGATGGAAGATATCAATGCTTTCATTGCGAAAGTGGGATTCCCCGTGCTGGTACGTCCGTCGTACGTCCTTTCGGGTGCGGCTATGAACGTATGTTCCAACCAAGAAGAGTTGGAACGTTTCCTCCAATTGGCGGCAAATGTGTCTAAAAAACATCCCGTGGTAGTGAGCCAGTTTATCGAGCATGCCAAGGAAGTGGAAATGGATGCAGTGGCAAAGGATGGGGAAATCGTGGTCTATGCCATATCCGAACACATTGAATTTGCCGGCGTGCACTCGGGCGATGCCACCATCCAGTTTCCTCCCCAAAAGCTTTATGTCGAGACTGTACGCCGCATCAAGCGCATCTCACGCCAGATAGCCAAGGAACTGAACATCTCCGGACCGTTCAATATCCAGTTCCTGGCACGCGAGAACGACATCAAGGTTATCGAATGCAACCTGCGTGCCTCGCGTTCGTTCCCGTTCGTAAGCAAGGTACTTAAGATCAATTTTATCGAACTTGCCACCAAAGTAATGCTCGGTTTGCCGGTGGAGAGGCCGGAAAAGAACCTGTTCGAATTGGACTATGTGGGCATTAAGGCAAGCCAGTTCTCGTTCAACCGCCTCCAGAAGGCTGACCCCGTATTGGGTGTAGATATGGCATCTACGGGCGAAGTAGGCTGCCTGGGGGACGACACTTCGTGCGCTGTGCTGAAGGCGATGCTTTCCGTGGGCTACCGCATTCCCGAAAAGAACATCCTGCTTTCCACGGGCACGCCCAGGCAGAAGGTGGACATGCTGCAAGCCTCACGTGCCTTGCAGAAAAAAGGATACAACCTCTATGCCACGGGAGGCACCTCAAAATTCCTTGCCGAGAACGGCATTGCCAACACGCGGGTCTACTGGCCCAGCGAAAAAGGACAACCGCAGGCACTTGACATGCTTCACGCGAAAAAAATCGACATGGTGGTCAACATCCCACGCGACCTTTCCGTTGGCGAATTAGACAACGGTTACAAGATACGCCGGGCGGCAATCGACCTGAACATCCCGCTCATCACCAATGCCCGCCTGGCAAGTGCTTTCATCCATGCATTCTGCTCGATGGGCATCGACGACATTGCCATCAAGAGCTGGGATGAGTACAAATAACCATCCACCCATTTAAATCCACACACCTGCCCTACCCTGCCGCCAAACCGGAACACGTTTCCGACGTGGCGACAGGGTCCAGCAGAACATCTATTTTTACGACAACCCACCAACCAAATAAAATACGAAGGAAATAAAAATGGAAAGCATCCTCACCAAACCAGAAAGAGAACAGATCATCGCACTCATAAAAAAAGAAGTAGTACCGGCAATAGGCTGTACAGAGCCTATTGCCGTGGCACTATGTACGTCAAAAGCCACCGAAACATTAGGTTGCACGCCCGACCAAATCCATGTAGCCCTGAGTGCGAACATCCTGAAAAACGCCATGGGGGTAGGCATACCCGGCACAAACATGATAGGCTTGCCCATAGCCATCGCCTTGGGGGCACTTATCGGCAAATCGGAATACCAGTTAGAAGTGCTGAAAGACTGCACACCCCAGGCTGTTGAAGAAGGCAAGCAAATGATAGCAGACCCGAAACGCATCCATATCTCACTGAAAAACGGCATCGAAGAGAAACTCTACATAGAGGTGACCTGCACGCACGGGAATAACGTGGTGACGGCGGTCATCAGCGGAAGCCACACAAACTTCACCTACCTCTGCCGAAACGGCTCAATACTGCTCGACAAACGGACGGGTGCCACAATGGAAGAAGATACCCTCCAAGTAGAACTGACCCTGCGCAAGGTGTACGACTTTGCCACCACTGCCCCGACAGCCGAAATCGACTTTATCCTCGAATCCGGAAGGCTGAACAAGGCCGCAGCCGAACAATCCTTCAAAGGCTGTTACGGCCACGGATTAGGGCGGATGTTGCGCGACAACAAGAACGAAGAAAAAATCATGGGCAACAACACTTTCACCCATATCCTCTCATACACCTCGGCTGCATGCGATGCCCGCATGGCCGGTGCTATGATTCCTGTCATGAGCAACTCAGGCAGCGGCAACCAAGGCATATCCGCCACCCTTCCGGTAGTGGTTTATGCCGAAGAGAACGGGAAATCGGAAGAAGAACTGACACGTGCCCTGATACTGAGCCACCTCACGGCCATCTACATCAAACAAAGTTTAGGCAAGCTATCCGCCCTGTGCGGATGCGTAGTAGCGGCCACAGGAAGCAGCTGCGGCATAACCTACCTGATGGGAGGCGGATACGCGCAAGTCATGTATGCCGTCCAGAATATGATTGCCACCCTGACCGGCATGATTTGCGACGGGGCAAAACCCAGCTGCGCACTGAAGGTGACCAGTGGTGTGTCCACTGCCGTCATGTCCGCCATCATGGCAATGGACCAGAAGTGCGTGACACCCGCAGAAGGCATCATCGAAGAAAACGTGAACCGAAGTATCCGCAACCTGACCCGTATCGGGTCGGAAGCCATGAATGAAACAGACAAGATGGTGCTTGACATCATGACACACAAGCACTACGACTGACGCCATCCGCCTCCTTCCCCCAGGGGGAAGGACAACTTGCCGCACACTGCCTGCCATACAGACTTACAGGGGCTGTCGCGCAAACCGGCATCGCCTGTCGCCAACCTCCCCTACACCTGTCCCGACAGCCACGCGTCAATCAAACGACGGGCGATGCTCAGTTTCTTGGGTATCTCAGGAAGACAATCTCTTCTGAAGAACGCACCGGCATTGAGTTCTTCGTCTTGCAAGTGGATGTTTCCTCCGGCATACTCTGCCGTATAGCCTACCATAATGCCGCTGGGATAAGGCCAAGGCTGGCTCCCGAAATACTTCAGGTTCTTGATGGACAAGCCTGTTTCTTCCCTCACTTCCCGGTACACGCATTCCTCCAACGTTTCTCCCGGCTCAAGAAAACCTGCGACCAGCCCCCTGAACGTCCCTCTAAAATTGCGGCCATGCACCAACAATACTTCATCGTCCCCACGCTTGACCAGCACGATGACGGCGGGAGAAATACGCGGATAAATCTCCATCCCGCATGAAGGACAACGTTTGGCTATCGGGGCAGACTGTACGGTCTTCGTTCCGCAACGAGGACAATAGCGGCTGTCACGGTCCCACGTCAGGATTTGCGATGCCTTGCCTGCCACCCGGTATTCCTCCAAAGGGAGCACATCAAACGAAGCACGCAAGTCTTTCAGCATGTACAAATCCAGCTCATCACCCGCTATGGGTTCTCTCAGTGCGAATGCTTTTGCCGGACAACCATAAATCCACCCCACCGTGTGCACCGTGGCACCGGACGGCACCTCCAGCGGAGGGCAGACGGAGAAAGGGATATGATACCCGTCTGTTTTCTTTTCAATCCATACCTGTCCACCATAAAACATAAACCATCCGCAGACCGGTTCCTCTTTCTTTGTTTCCACCATATATGACTCTCCCCCTCAATTTTTCTTCATTGAAAGCTGGATGCGCTTGCGTTCCATATCCACACTCAAAACACGCACACGCACGTGCTGATGAATGCTGACCACCGTCGTGGGGTCACTTACAAAGTGGTCGGCCAACTGGGAAATATGTACCAGCCCGTTTTCTTTGATGCCGATATCGACAAAACATCCGAAATTCGTGATATTGTTTACGATGCCCGGAAGTTCCATTCCAGGCTTCAAGTCATCGATTGTATGCACATCAGGGTCGAACCTGAATACGGTCAATGCCTCACGCGGGTCACGTCCCGGTTTCTCCAGTTCTTGCATAATGTCGGCCAGTGTAGGAATCCCCACCGTATCCGTCACATAATCTTCTATCCGGATTTGCCTACGAAGTTCTGGCTTCGCCATCAGGTCGGACACGGAGCAACGCAGGTCTTCAGCCATTCTTTCTACCACCGCATAGCTTTCCGGATGAACTGCCGAGTTGTCCAAAGGATTTTCCGCGTGCGGAATACGAAGGAAACCCGCACACTGTTCAAATGCCTTGGCACCCATGCGCGGCACTTTCAGAAGTTCCTTCCGAGAGCGGAATGGTCCGTTTGCCGTACGATAATCCACGATGTTCTGTGCCAGAGCGGGTCCCAAGCCTGACACGTAGGCCAACAAATGACGGCTTGCCGTATTGACATTCACCCCTACCTGGTTCACGCAGTTCTCCACCGTCTGGTCGAGTACCGCCTTCAACTTGGTCTGGTCCACATCGTGTTGGTATTGCCCTACACCAATGGACTTGGCATCTATCTTCACCAGTTCGGCAAGAGGGTCAATCAGCCTCCGCCCGATGGATACGGCACCACGCACCGTCACGTCATAATCAGGAAATTCCTCACGGGCGGTTTTCGATGCCGAATAAATGGAAGCACCGTCCTCGCTCACCACAAACACCTGCACTTTCCGGTCGAAATGTAGCGAAGCAATAAAACGTTCCGTCTCACGGCTTGCCGTGCCGTTTCCGATGGCAATGGCCTCTGTTCCGTATTGTTCCACCAATTTCACCAATTTGCGTCCTGCCATCTGCTTTTCCGACTTGGGCGGATGCGGATAAACCGTTTCATTGTGGAGCAAAGTCCCCTGTGCATCCAGGCACACTACCTTGCATCCCGTACGGTATCCGGGGTCGATGCCCATGACACGTTTCTGCCCCAACGGAGGCGCCAGAAGCAGCTGCCGGAGGTTTCCGGCAAATACCCGGATAGCCTCTTCATCAGCCTGCACTTTGCTGGAAGATGCGAATTCTGTTTCGATAGACGGTTTCAGCAGACGTTTGTAAGCATCATCCACGGCTTCCTCCACTTGTGCGGCACATTCATTCCGCGCCCGTACGTACCGATGCCGCAGGAGTTCCATGCATCTGCCTTCATCGGCAGGTGCGATACTTACTTTCAGGATTCCTTCCGCCTCTCCACGCCTCAAGGCAAGCAGTCGGTGCGAAGAACACCGTTTCAAAGGTTCGGAAAAATCAAAATAGTCACGATACTTCAAAGCGGCCTCTTCGCCTTCCTTACCCTTCACCACCTTTGACGTGATAACCGCCTGTCGGCTGAACTGGTTCCGTACCAGGTTGCGGGTGGATTCATCTTCGTTCACCTGCTCGGCTATGATGTCACGCGCTCCCTTCAAGGCATCATCCTTGTCTTTCACCTCCCCCTTGACAAATGCTTCCGCACGTGCATCAAGGCAGTTTTCACGCTGCATGAGAAGTATTACGGCCAACGGTTCCAAGCCTTTTTGGCGAGCCGCTTCGGCACGGGTCTTACGTTTGGGTTTGAAAGGCAAATAGATGTCTTCCAATTCCGTGGCATCCCAACATGCCTCGATACGACTTCGCAAATCCCCGTTCAGCCTACCTTGCGCTTCAATGGTAGAAAGGACGGTCTCTTTCCGTTTCGAGAGTTCCGCCAGTTTTTCGTACCGTGCCTGTATCTCACCGATTTGTACCTCATCCAGTCCTCCCGTAGCTTCTTTCCGGTAACGGCTGATGAAAGGGATGGTGGCTCCTCCCTGCAAAAGTTTGAGTGTATTCTCTATCCGATGCACAGGCTGCTTCATGGCCCCTGCTATCATTCCACTGAAATTCTCCATAGTTTTTTCATTTTGGGAACGGCAAATTTAAATATAAATCTCGATTTATATTTAAATTTGTATAGGGCTTTTCAGATAGAAGCAACCATTTTCTATTCAATACGGACATCGGGAAAGAACGACGTGAGTTCCTCCGGGTCGCAAATGACGGAATAACGTCTTTCCCGACAAGGCATGGGCATACCACGATATCCATTCGGTAATATCCCCGTCGCCGTGCCTCGACAGAGTAACAATAAATAGTGAGAATTGCCCGAACAAATAGCTTATTGTTGATAAATGGCAAATGTTCATCATTTTGATTTTCCTTTTCGTTGATTTTTTTTATATTTGGCAGACAAATTGCCTATTATTACAAACTAAAATTAGAATTTCCGTATGAAAATAAAATTTATATGCCTGGCTTTCCTTTGTGCATGGATGGCGGCATCCTGTTCAGATGACGAAGCATATATCGCATTAAACAACTCCGAAAGTACAGGAATCACCCTCTCTTCCGGAAAGGGCGCAGAAGAAACATTCTCTTTCTCCACCAATCAGACATGGGAAGCTTCGGGGGATGCCGACTGGTTGACCATCAGCCCGGCATCCGGCGGAAGCGGTACAAACGAAATCACACTGACGGCGGAAAGCGAGAACCGTACAGGAGAGGTCCGCACAGCCACCGTCACCATTTCTTCCACTACATCTTATTCTGCCACGCAATCCATACTGGTTTCCCAGGAAATCGGCCGTTACATCCGTGTAGAAGCCGATTCTATCCAAGTCGGAACAGAAGGAGGAGCCATCAATATTTATTTCGCCACCAATATGGGAAACAACGAATTTGCCATATACAGTTCTTCCTTATGGCTCACACAATCGGTGAATCACTCGCGGACAACCGATGAGACGGAGTACGTAATGCCTTTGACGGTACTTCCAAACCCGAACGGGCAAGAACGCAGTGCTTATATCTTTTTCATGGATGCGGACGAAGGAGTACAAGGAGAGCCATTCGCTACCGTCACGATTGTGCAAGACGGTTTACTGTCGGGGGAAGAGTCGACCGACTATTCCCAGGACAAGACAGTCCGTATCATACACGAAGCCACCAAAGGAGCAGGCATACCTGTGGTTATAATGGGCGATGGTTTTATGGATACCGAAATTGAAGAGGGGTATTACGATGAGGTGATGGACCAGGCGTTCAGCTATCTTTTCTCGGAAGAGCCTGCCAGTTCACTCCTCGACTATTTCGACGTTTATGCCGTAACGGCTGTTTCGCGCAACAGCGGTGTCGGGATAGGACATGAAACGGTGTTCTCGTGCGAACTGGAAGGCGGGGGAAGTACCGGGATTTACGGTGACGACGAGGCTGTCATGGAATATGTACAGTGTGTGGAAGATATTGATATCGAGAATACCCTGGCTGTAGTAATCCTGAACACATCGGATTATGCAGGCACAACTTATTTCGGTTATACCGACCTGCAAGGGGAATATACCGAATTTGCCATTTCCTATTGTCCTGTCATTTACAGCTTGACAAACGAATATTTCCGCACAGTACTGACCCATGAGGCAATCGGGCACGGTTTCGCCAAGCTCGCCGATGAATATTTCTACGAAGAAAACGGGACCATCCCGGAAAGTGAAGTTAAATTTATACAGGAGGTACAACCCAGGGGATGGATGCGGAACATCGATTTCACGACCGATACCGGCAACGTGTTGTGGTCCGCATTCCTTGCCGACTCGCTTTACACTTCCGAACAGTTGGGCATCTACGAAGGGGCAGACACCTATATGTATGGTGTTTACCGTCCTTCGATAGAAAGCATGATGAACAGCAACCAGAGCGGTTTCAATGCCCCATCGAGGCTGGAAATTTATAAGCAGGTAATGAAGTTGGGCGAAAGCCGTGAAACCACTTATGAGGAGTTCACCGCATTCGACAGCACCACCCCGGCGGTACAGGCAGAAACGAGGTCGTCATCTGTTGCCATAAACCAGAACAAGCCTTTCAAGCGTCCGCAAGTCGCCAACAAAAAACTTGCCCATCCGGGTCAGGAATGAGCAAGCCCCACCGGCGGCGGTATACACCTGACCGGCTCTATTGCAGGTTTTCCTCGATTGCGGCCAAAAGCTTTTGGAATTCTTCGGCGTTGTAACCAATTGAAGTGTAAACCAATGTGCCTTCCTTGCCGAACAAATATACGCGGGGAATAGTCTGGTCGGCAAAGAGGGAGAACACCTTGCGGTCAGGGTCAGGATACAAAGGGAAAGTGAACTTTTTCCGTTCGTTGTATTTCTTCAAGTCGGCATCCGTATGCTCCCGTCCGATGACCAGCAGGCGGAAATCCTCGCAGTCCTTGTACTTGGGATACAACGTTTCCTGCACTTCGGCAAGTTCCAACTGGCAAGGCGGGCACCATGTAGCGAACAGACTGACCATAACCACTTTCCCTTTCAAATCTTCGGGAGTGACATCGCCGTACACTTCCGAATGCAACGTAATGGCAGGCATCGGATCGCCTGCCTTCATCTTGCTTTCACCTGCATCCTGTGCCTTTGTGGTAACTGCCAACAAAAGGAATCCTGCCAGGATGCTTCCCATTCTGAATGCTCTTTCCATCATCATAACAAACAATAATTTATAGCCCAAAAGAATGATTTATATACCGCAAAGGTAATACAAAAAAACGAGATACTGAGCAAATCACGGAATAATGAATGAGAATTAGCAATTTACAGATTTATAGTGATTTGGTTGAGTGCTAAATGCATAATGCTGTTGAAATGGCTATAATAGGTTTAGATAAATGCACAACATCCGCCTTGTTGCCCCAAGAGTGTATTTTGACAAAAAGTTTATTCCAGTATGTCGTGCAGGTGCG
>CAZAUU010000013.1:0-43811 GCA_964488405.1 uncultured Phocaeicola sp. | reverse complement strand
TGCTCCATTGTTCACGGATGAATTTTGGGTGACACGTTGACGAAGTCAGGAAAAAGACCATAAAATGAAATATTTGATTGTATCTGACACTCATGGATCACTGCCATGCCTGCAGCAAGTATTGGACTTTTACCAAAAGGAGCATTGCGGCATGCTCTGTATTTTGGGTGACATTCTGAATTACGGCCCGCGTAACGAGCTTCCCGATGGACTCGACCCCAAAGGCATTGCCGAATGCCTGAACCACTTTGCGGACCCGGTTCTTGCTATCCGGGGAAATTGCGATTCGGAAGTAGACCAAATGTTACTGGACTTTCCAATCATGTCCGACTATGCACTGATAGCGGACAACGGCAAGCTTCTGTTTCTGACCCACGGACACATATACAATGAAAACCACCTGCCCAAAGGAAAATTCGATGCATTATTTTACGGACATACACACCTGTGGAAACTGGAGAAGAAAAACACGCTGGTTTGCAATACGGGATCCATCACATTCCCCAAAGGAGGCAAGGTCCCCACTTTCGCCACCTACGAAAACGGAACAGTTTCTGTCTACCACCTCAACGGGACACTACTGAAATCAATATCATGCTGAAAAAACAGCAAATGGCACAAGAAAAAAAGAAAGACCACACTTAGTGCAGCTGTTTGATAGAAAAATTAAGACAGACAAGACAAGAAGCCGCCTACTAAGAGAGTCTTTCCTATTACTTATGGGTACTATACCCACTCATTCCCCAAGTTTAAATATTCCATACACCTGCTTGTTACTACCAATGCAAAAATAAACAATAATCCATCACGGTACACGGTGAAAAAAACATTTTTTACAACCAAACGGCTATTTTTATATACCAAACAAACTTATTTAAGGATTATCCGGACAAAAACTTACAGGGGCGGGGAAGCCATGACTACAATTGATAAAAACGTTCTATCATTTTCTTCTTGTATTTCTTGGAAACGACCAGTTTTTCCATCACGTTGAAAGGCGGATACATGATACAACGGTTGTCTTGTACCATCACCAAATAATGCATATTGATAATAAACGACTGGTGGATCTGTACGAAGGAAGAGTCGTACGAGCACAGCTGTTCCGCCGTCATATTCCGCCGGAGAGGCAGAAACGTCCCATCGGACAAGGCGACCTCCCATATCTTCCGACCGGACAGGTAACGGAAATAGCCTATTTCGGACGCATGAAGGAAACGCAAGTCACCCATAGGAGTGGTTACCACGAAAGGCCGTCCGGCAAAAGACGAAACTGCACTCTCCACATCGGACATGCCGGGTAGTTCGCGCAACCGGGTTATAATCTGTTTCAATTCTTCCGGATTTACAGGTTTCTGCAGAAAGTCGAAAGCTGCATTGCGCAAAGCATCTATCACATATTTGCCATGTGCCGTATAAAACACGATGCGCATGCCCCACGACAGGCAGTCGCGCAAACGAGCTATCATGTCCATTCCGGATATGCCCGGCAATTCCATATCCAAGAACAGCAAATCGGGCCTTACCCTTTCTATCAATTTCAGTCCGGACAATCCGTTACGGGCTGTCCCTTCCACCGACACACAAGGATAACGACGCAATTCAAAACAAAGATTTTCTATCGCACTCTCTTCATCGTCAACAATCAATGTCCTATATATCTGATCCACTCCCATAAAAAATGTTTCTTTTGTTTTTTCAGTTCATACGAATAATTTAAGGGCAACTCAAAATAGACTTCGCATCCGGCTTCATGCTCTTCCGTTTCTACATTATCCACACGCATGACAATGGGACGCCGGTTGTAGGCATTCAGCAATTGAAGGGTGCGCGTAATCACTTTCATGCCCGTACCCGTTCCTTCCGAAACACCTCCAGCCCGGTATCCTCCCCCATTGTCACGGATACTTATCACTATCGACTCTTCTCCCTGTCCAATGCGCAGGTGCAGCAGTTTCTTTCCTTCTTTTCCGCCCAAAGCATGCTTTAAGGCATTTTCTACCGGAATCTGCAACAGCATGGCGGGCACCATAATTTCCGTCAAGTCCATGTCCGGGGCTATATCGACCGTAAAGGCAAAGCCGGGTTGCATATTTTTACTTTCCAATCCGATGTAAGTCTGCACGAAATCCAATTCATCGCGCAACGTGACAGCCAGGTTCCCGGCTAGTTCCAGGTTACGCCGCATCAACTTGATTAATTCTTTCAAATTGGTGTCGGCTTCCGTCCCCCGGACCGACCTTACTTCCCTTGTCAGGACATTGAAAATGAAATGCGGGGAAATACGGTTGCGGATATTTGCCAGGCGCAACGAAGTGATTGCCGTACGCAGGTTCTGCTCCTCGTCCTTCTGTTTTTTCTTCCGGTACAACAAGACAAAAAATCCCGACATTCCCACCAGCACCACGACCAGTGCGCCGCCATACAGCCACTGGTTCAGATACAACACCTCATTCTCTTTTTGACGAATGAACATTTCCTTTTTCATCAGTGTACTGTCCTGCTGGTACCTCAACGCCATTTCAGCCACCCTCATCCGTACCCGTTCGTTACGTATGGAATCGTCGATGCGGACATTCTGTTTCAGGTAATGGTAAGCCTGCCCGAAATCCCCGCTCCGCTCGTAGTAGTGCTGCAAGTAGCGGTTACGGATATACAGCATATTCGGGTCCACGAAATCCGGCTTTACGGCCTCACGCAGGCGTTTTCGCGCCAAAGGCAGGTTGTTCTCCTTCAGTGCCAGCTCGATAAGTTGCGTATCCATATAATAAAGAGCCGAGATATTCCCCATTTTCTGAAAGTAAGGATAGCATTGATTCAGATAGTAAGTTGCCGAGTCTGTTTCATCCATCAGCAGGAACACTTCACCCAAATTGACCATGGTCATATTCCGTTCGAACTCCATTTCAGGATACTGGTCCGTGAATGCCAGCAAACGACGGAAATAAGCCAGGGCAGAAGGATAATCATGCCGGTAATAATACGAATTTCCACGGTTGTTCAGGTAAATGTGCTTCTCGTAGGGTTGCATCCGGTCGTAATATTTCCCTGCCAGGTCAAAATAGTAATCACATTGCCCGAAGTCACGCAAATCCATGTTGACCTGAGCCAGACCATAATATACGGGGAAACGTTGCTCATCGGACAAACGCAGCGAATCGGCAAGTCCCAAAGCCCTCCGATACCAAAAAGAACCCCAGTCGTACCGTCCTTCGTGCTCGTAAGCATCAGCAAGGTTCAGCGAAATGTCGTACAACTTAAAACGGTCACCCGCACGCTCGCACAAAACGTACGCCCGGCTGAAAGCCATCCTTGCCGAATCATATACTGCCGTACGTGCATAAAGGTTTCCTTCCATATTCGATACTTCGGCAGCCAACAGCAAAAGCGACTTCGCCGGGACAGAATTTTCCGCACAGAAACGGGAGGCATCGCGCAACAAGTATTTCGCCGAATCCCATTCCGACATGAACATCTTCGCCTTGGCCTTGACAACCTGCGCATAATAATAAACAACACTGTCTTTTATGCAAGGCAATACGCTGTCTATCTGGCCACATATAAAAACCGGATCATGGCTCAACGTATCTGTCCACAATTTGAACAAATGCATATAGTAGTGCCCTTTCGTATCCCTTTTCTCCTGCCTGGCACATCCGGTAGCCAGCAACAGAAACACACACACAGGCAAGGTGAGCTTTATCCACAAATACATAAGTTTACTTAAAAATGGCAAGACAAATGTAAACAAAATACAGACAAAATAAAATAACTTTGGCAAAGTTATACACAACGGCAAAGAAAATTCGTACTTTTGAAAAGGAAACAAAACAAACGCATGAAAACAAACGACAAGGTAAACATCATCGCCAACGCCCCCGAATACTCGTGGCAGGTGGAACCGAAATATGGGGGACGCCGGAAGTGTATGCAATCCCCGGCACACGGAAAGAGCTTCGATACAGGCTGTTCCATCATTCCGGAAGATGTGAGGTAAACGCGCACAGGCATGACCGTTTTCACCTACGACCATACATTCGAGGGATTGCTTACAGCCCTGTTTGACGCATACGCCTACCGGATTTTCCCCGACAGCCTGTTGCGTAAGGCAGAGCCGCTGCCCTTGTTTTGTGAAAAAGTACACCGTGTGGCGACCGATTCCACGAAGGCGGAGCGGGTATGGAAAGGATTGTGCAAAAAACTTCCGCACCGTGCTACCACCTTCCTCACCTACTGCTGGCTCTCCGAAACCCCCGAAGCCCCCATGCTCCTGATGCGGTATATGAAAAAAATATTTGATGCGCAAGAAGATATCAGTACCGACTTTGCCGACCCTGTCGTATTGTCCGTTACCCAATTGGGCAGGAAAGTCAGCGGGGAACGTTACCGCATACTCCAATTCATGCGTTTCCAGAAACTGGCAGACGGTATTTATTTCGGTGTAACGGAACCACTTTACGATGTAATTCCGCTTACCATTGACCATTTTCGTGACCGGTTTGCCGACCAGCCTTGGATTGTATACGATACAAAACGCAAATACGGCTATTACTATGACGGCACGCAAGTGAACGAGATAACGTTTGCCGCCCCCGGACAAGCCGCCTTGTCCACAGGCAAGCTTGCAGAATCCATGCTGGACAAAGACGAGAAACTTTTCCAGGAGCTATGGAAAAATTATTTCCATTCCATTTGCATACGCGAACGCTTCAATCCCGTCAAACACAAAAAAGACATGCCTGTCCGTTACTGGAAATTCCTGACCGAAAAGAGTTGACCTTCATCCGCCTGCCTTTTCCGCTCCTTAGTCCGTCCCATCTATAGGAACAAGGCCTCAGGATAACCTACATCAACCAGGAAAAGGCCACATGCCGGAACGGATGAACCTGCATGACAGCGGTCTTTCGCCTCAATGACACGGCGGAATCCTTCGAGGGTAAGCCTGCCCCGCCCCACTTCCACCAGTGTGCCTACCACCGCCCGCACCATGTTGCGCAGGAAACGGTCTGCCTGGATGGTGAACACCCATTCGCCGGGTCCTGACTGTTCCCAACCGGCATGCATGATGCGGCAATTGTTGGTCTTGACATCTGTATGAACCTTGCTGAAACTGGTGAAATCGGTATACTCCGACAACACAGAAGCGGCTTCATTCATGCGGGCAAAATCGAGCGGACAGAACACGCGCCAGGCATACAGGCGGCTGAAGGGATCCTTACGGACAACAATCTGATATTGGTAACGGCGGTAAAGGGCATCGAAACGTGCATGGGCATCATCGGCCACCCTGCGCAAACGGTACACCACCACATCCGGCGGAAGCAGGCGGTTCAATTTGTCTGCCAGGCGTACAATATCCGTGCCCTCATCCAAATCGGCATGCGCCACCATCAGGCGGGCATGCACACCGGCATCCGTCCTGCCTGCCCCCACCACTTCCACCCGGCGGCGCACCAAGGTAGACAAGGCCTTCTGCAGCGTTTCCTGTACGCTTATGCCATTGGGTTGCACCTGCCAGCCATGATAAGCCGTACCATCATAACCCATATAAATAAAGTATCGTGCCATCCAGATTCAGCGTACCGTTATATGGAAACACCCTTGCTTCAGTTCGTACTTTACATAGCAAAGATCTGCCTGACGCATGTCACGCAACACTTCAGACAACACCAGTTTCAGGGTGTCCGCACCCACGTCCTGCATAGGGCGCCCTTCGGGATGTTCCACCTTGGCAAAGCGTTTCCAGCTGATGTCGAATGTCGTCCCGTAAAAATGGCACGAATTGAGCGATGCGTTGCCGTTGGTACGGCGCAAATTCTTTACATCGTCTTTCGTACGGAGTACCGAAGTCACGATAATCTTATTAGGATTCAATCCCTTGCATGACAACGAATCGAGAAAATTCACCGCAATTGTATCAAGCAGGGCGCTAGCCTTTGGAATAAGGAAAGGGATGGAATGTGTCAGCTTGTCAACCTCATAATGCTCGCACGAAACTATTTCGGTAAGGGAAGAACTTGCCTTTTCCGCCTCTTCACGCGACTCGATAGAACGGATACCGATACGCTTCGCCGTAGCGAGTTGCACATCGTTCACGTCATTGAAACTCCGCTTAAAGCTCACCACCCCGCGTATGTTGTGCGGATTGTTCAACACAATGGTACGGTCCGGTTCCATGCAGCTGCCCAACAAAAGGAAACCGCCTGCGAATAAACTTACAATTGCCTGCCTTTTCATGTTGCCTTATCCAAACTGTTCATGTGCAAAGATACACAGAATCATCGAAAACGGGAGACGAAAACAGAAAGAAATCGGCCAGACCGAAGCAATAATCCAAAGGAATAATTAATTTTGCAGAAAATTATAACACGAGAACAACCCGAATGATTGAAAGACATATTGTACTGGAAGACACAGACCCGGTCACCTTTTACGGCGTAAACAATGCCAACATGCAAATGCTCAAGGCATTGTTCCCCAAGTTGCGGATTGTGGCACGCGGGAATGTAATGAAAATCATGGGCGATGAAGAAGAAATGTGTGCGTTCGAAGAAGCAGTAAATGCCTTGGAGCAACATTGCATGCAATATAACTTGCTGGACGCGGAAGATATCCTGGACATTGTAAAAGGCAAGAAACCCGCCGTGGAAAAGACAGGAGATGCCATCGTTTACAGCGTGGGGGGGAAACCCATCACCCCTCGCAGTGCCAACCAACTGAAGATGGTGAAGGACTTCGAGAGCAACGACCTGGTCTTTGCCACCGGTCCTGCCGGGTCGGGGAAAACCTATACAGCCATCGCCTTGGCCGTGCGTGCGCTGAAAAACAAAGAAATCAAAAAAATCATCCTGAGCCGCCCGGCGGTAGAAGCAGGCGAAAAGCTGGGATTCCTCCCCGGTGACATGAGAGACAAGATTGACCCTTACCTGCAACCCCTGTACGATGCATTGCAGGACATGATTCCTGCGGCAAAACTGAAAGAACACATGGAACTGGGCATTATCCAGATTGCCCCGCTTGCCTTCATGCGTGGACGCACACTGAACGATGCGGTAGTGATACTGGACGAAGCCCAAAACACCACAACCCAGCAGATCAAGATGTGCCTCACCCGCATAGGCATGAACACAAAAATGATTGTCACGGGCGACCTGACACAGACAGACCTTCCCGCACGCCAGACCTCGGGACTGGTGCAGGCCATGAAGATACTGAAAGGGGTGAAGGGCATCAGCTTTGTCGAACTGAACAAGAAAGATATCGTGCGCCACAAACTGGTAACCCGCATCGTGGAAGCATACGAAAAATATGAAGAAGAAAACCATTAAAAATATATAGATATGAGCAAGACATTAACGAAAACCGATTTCCATTTTCCGGGACAAAAAAGCGTGTACCACGGCAAAGTGCGGGATGTGTACAACATCAACGATGAAACACTGGTCATGGTGGCCACCGACCGCATCTCCGCTTTCGATGTGGTATTGCCCGAAGGCATCCCCTACAAAGGGCAAATGCTGAACCAAATTGCAGCCAAGTTTCTGGATGCCACCGCCGACATCTGCCCGAATTGGAAACTGGCGACCCCTGACCCGATGGTCACGGTGGGACTTGCATGCCAAGGATTTCCCGTCGAGATGATTGTACGCGGATACTTGTGCGGAAGCGCATGGCGTGCCTACAAGGGCGGAGCACGGGAAATCTGCGGGGTGTCCCTGCCCGAAGGCATGCGCGAGAACGAAAAGTTCCCCCATCCCATCATCACACCTACGACCAAGGCGGAAATGGGCATGCACGATGAGGACATCTCGAAAGAGGAAATTCTTGCCAGAGGACTTGCCACTCCCGAAGAATACGAAACCCTCCAGCGTTATACGCTTGCCCTGTTTGAAAGAGGCACGCAAATGGCTGCCGAACGCGGGCTGATACTGGTGGACACCAAATACGAGTTCGGCAAGCACGACGGGGAAATCTACCTGATGGATGAAATCCATACACCCGATTCCAGCCGCTTCTTCTATGCCGAAGGTTACCAGGAACGTTTCGAAAACGAGCAGCCCCAAAGGCAATTGTCGAAAGAATTCGTGCGCGAATGGCTGATGGCAAACGGATTCCAAGGCAAAGAAGGCCAACAGGTGCCGGAAATGACACCCGAAATCGTAGCTTCCATCAGCGACCGCTACATTGAACTGTTCGAACACATCACGGGAGAACCCTTCGTGAAAGCCGATACCGACCGCTTGGCAGAACGCATCGAAAAGAACGTAACGGAATACCTGGCTACAAAATAACGACAAGAACACCCCCACACAAACAGATTTATCCCCAGCATGCCATGAGCCGTTATCCCCAAGAAGATATCAAGCCGTACAACGGGAACGAGCGGAAAACCATACAGGTAGAGAAGATGTTCGACAACATCGCCCCCGCCTATGACAGGCTGAACCACCTGCTCTCGCTGGACATCGACAAAAGCTGGAGGCGCAAGGCCATCCGCCTCCTCAAACCTTTCCGTCCGCAGCACATCTTGGATGTTGCCACCGGCACGGGCGACTTTGCCATCCAGGCATACCGCATGCTCCGGCCGGCAGAGCTGGTAGGGACAGATATCTCGGAGGGGATGATGGACATCGGACGGGAAAAAGTCAGGCAAGCACGGCTGGACGGCCATATCTCGTTCGCAAAAGAAGACTGTACCTGCCTCTCCTACCCAGATGCACGGTTCGATGCCGTGACCGTAGCCTTCGGTATCCGCAATTTCGAGCATCTGGACAAAGGACTGGAAGAGATGCACCGGGTACTGGTTCCCGGAGGACATCTCGTGATACTGGAATTGTCCGAACCGGAACGGTTCCCGATGAAACAACTGTATGCAGTTTACTCCAAGACTGTTATCCCGGTCTTGGGGAAACTGTTCTCGAAAGACCGCAGCGCCTATACCTACCTGCCCCACTCCATCAAGGCCTTCCCCCAAGGGGAAGCCATGCAGGAAATCCTGCATAAGGCAGGATTTAGGGAAGTAACCTTCAAAAGACTGACCTTCGGCGTCTGCACACTTTATTTTGCAACCAAATAAAACCCATCCTTATGAAAAAATTCGGTTTAATAGGCTATCCGTTAGGACACTCTTTTTCCATGAATTTCTTCAATGAGAAGTTCACATCGGAAAACATCAATGCAGAGTACGTCAATTTTGAAATCTCCAACATAGAGGAGTTTCCTAAAATCATTGCACTGAACCCCAACCTTTGCGGACTGAACGTCACCATCCCTTACAAGGAAAAAATCATCTCGTTCCTTGACGAACTGGACAAGGAGGCTGCCGCAATCGGTGCCGTCAACGTCATCAGGTTCGAACGGCAGAAAGGCAAGCTGAAACTGACAGGACACAACTCGGATGTCATCGGATTCACACGATCGATAGAACCCCTGATGGAATCATACCACACCAAAGCACTGATATTGGGCACAGGAGGTTCTTCGAAAGCCATCGACTACGGGCTGAAACAGCTTGGACTGCAAACACTCCTCGTCTCGCGGACCCGCCACGACAGCCATACCGTCACGTACGAAGAACTGACCCCCGCACTGATGGACGAATACAAGGTAATCGTAAACTGCACGCCCGTAGGCATGTATCCGCATGCCGACCTTTGTCCCGATATTCCTTACGACTGCCTGACATCCCGTCACCTGCTTTACGATCTCCTCTACAATCCCGACACCACGTTGTTCATGAAAAAGGGAAGCGACAGGGGGGCGACTGTCAAGAACGGGCTCGAAATGCTGCTCCTGCAAGCCTTCGGCTCATGGGAAATATGGAACAGGTGAAGAAAAAACTCCTTGCCGCAAGTGGAACCGTCCTGCTCCTAACGGTATGCCTGCTCACAGGGGCAAGCATGTATCTGCTCGACTATTCCCTCCGACCGGAAAACCGTGGAAAAGACCTGCAAGGTTCCATGCAATATATGCGGGAAACCTACCCGCACATCGTCCCCTGGATGGACAGCATAGAATCACACCATGCGCTGCGCGACACCTTCATCACAGCCCCGGACGGTGTCTGCCTGCACGCTTTCTACGTCCATGCGCCAAGTCCTACCCCCAACACGGCCGTCATCGTGCACGGATACACCGACAACGCCATACGCATGCTGCACATAGGCTACCTGTACAACCACGACCTCGGGTGCAATATCCTCCTGCCCGACTTGCGGTATACAGGACTGAGCGGAGGAGATGCCATGCAAATGGGCTGGCTCGACCGCAAGGACGTGATGCAGTGGACAGAAACGGCACCTGCCCTTTTCGGCGACTCGGTCCGCATGGTAGTACACGGCATCTCGATGGGCGCCGCCACCGCCATGATGCTTTCAGGCGACCCGTTGCCCGAAAGCATACGCGGCTTTGTGGAAGACTGCGGATACACCAGTGTGTGGGACGAGTTCAGGAAAGAGCTGAAAGCGCAGTTCGACCTGCCGCCCTTCCCCCTACTGCATACGGCAAGCCTGCTCTGCAAACTGCGTTATGGGTGGGATTTCCACGAAGCATCGGCATTGGAGCAAGTGGCGCGGTGCCACAAGCCCATGCTTTTCATCCACGGGGCAGAAGATGATTTTGTCCCCACCGACATGGTATACCGCCTTTACGAAGCCAAGCCCCTACCCAAATCACTTTGGGTGGTGCCCGGCGCGGCACATGCCCGTTCCTATCTCCGGCAGCCCGAAGAATACACTGCAAGGGTATGCAGCTTCGTCATGCCCCTCCTTTCCAGTCCCGATACCTCCAATTGAAAAAGGCGTGCGCCACCGGGACAGGCCACGCAGCCTCACACGACCATACGCATGACTCCTGACTTCGTCATTGCGTCACCCAAAATCGGATGATGCAATGAAAAAGAAGCCGTCTCATATAGGGCAGTATGAAGACCGGAATCTCAAGTACACTTTCCTTTTCACTGCAAAGGCACGACTTCTCTGAATTACCACCACAAGCTAGGACGGAAACAGAACACTCATTCTCCAATCCCGGCATGATACTGGTAAAGAAGTGATTTCTACATATATCCCGCTACCCGTTTTAAATGAATGCCGGTATGCAGTATTTTCCGCTTCCATGCATTTATTTGGAATAGAAGGGTGAAATCTCTTTTTTTTGTATTTTTGCACAGATTGCTTAATCGCTAAAACAGGCTTCCATGAAACACTTCCGCACATTGATAGCTTTGATGTTCCTGCTCGTGGCCGGAACATCGTGCGAGGACGATTACCTTGACATTTCCCTCTTTACCGGTGCCGAACCCATTTACCAGAAGGGCACATGTACGAATCTTACCTCTTCGTTGAGGCTCTATCTGACCAATCCGGAAGGGATTGTAGTGGGCATAGACGGGGGTGACGGTGCCTATGCCGTGGTTGTTGCCAATCCTTCGGTGGTCAGGGTACAGCTCACGGAAGAAACCAACGGATATCAGCGTATGTTGGTGGTGCCGGAAAAGGCGGGTGAGACCGAAATTCTGGTGACCGACGGAGGGGGCCGGTCGGCACGCCTTCAGATATGGGTGAAGGAATACTACATCCAGACTTTTGAGGTGGGCAAACGTAACTTCCTGTACGAGGGGCCGGAGATTTCGGACGAGGACTGGATAACCATCCAGCAAGGCATTGATGGCCAGCTTTCTGTACGTCCGGAGGGACGCTACGTGCTTTGTGCGGCCGATAAGCACGACCCCTTGTGGGGCGGTGGTACATTGCAGGTCTATTCCGATGCCGAGGCGGTCGAAGCCGTGGAAGGTACATATGAGATGGCCGAGACCGATTACGAACGTTCGGGTCTGCTGCTCCGTTACAATGGCGAGGAGCATCTGTTTTCACCCATTTCGCCTGTACCGCCGGTCGATACCAAGTCATCGCCCATTGCCCCGGTGCTGATGTGGGAAGATGTCACCCGTCTTTCGCCCGTAGCATTGCCTGAAGGGGGTAAGGTGTATCAGACCGAGCAGTGGATAGGCAGGTAAGCAGTTGACGGTCTCGGATAAAAATAACGCGGATTCTTTTGCCGTTCGGTCTGTTTGGTCGGACTTACTTGTGCTAAAGAATCCGCGCTTTTATCTGTCAGAGTCGTATAGGGCTGTTCAGATACCTGCCAGCTCCAGCACTTTGTCTACGGCAGCACTTATGCCGTCGGGATTCTTACCTCCAGCCGTAGCAAAATGAGGCTGTCCGCCACCGCCACCCAGCATCAGCTTGGCAGCTTCCTTCACCAATGCACCGGCTTTCAGTCCACCGGCCACGAGGTTGTCGCTCAGCATGACGGTCAGCATGGGCTTCCTTCTCCTTCATGTATTCTTCAATCTGTTTCCTGACTTCGTCATTGCGTCACCAAAATCGGGTGATGTAAAATTACAAAACACTAAATATAAGCAATTATAAATTCACTATATATTGAGTGACGAAGTCAGGAAAAAGGCGTGCGCCACCGGAACAGGTCACGCAGCCTCACACGACCATACGCATGACTCCATGCGACCGCACGTGCAGACCTACACGGGCACACGCTTTTCCTTGTAAGAATATCCGCAATACCTTCGGTTGGACTTGCAACAGGAGCGAATGATTAAACCATGGCAATTTAGGTCGTATGCGGAATCCATTTAATTTACAGATAATGGTTTAAAAAAGCGGGGAGCCTCACAAAAACTGGCCATTCCACGAAAGTGATTTCATTATGATAAGATTTTCCTTCGTAAATATTGCACTTTTACAAAATATCCATACCTTTGCATAACTTAAAACCAATTAAAAACGGGAAGCATGAGCTATCTGATAAAACCTGAGCATTATACACCTTTGCTCGACATGAAACAAACAGAACTGGGAATCAAACAAATCAAGGACTTTTTCCAACAAAACCTTTCATCGGAACTGCGTTTGAGAAGGGTAACCGCCCCTCTCTTTGTGCTGAAAGGCATGGGCATCAATGATGACCTGAACGGTGTGGAGCGGCCGGTCAGCTTTCCGATAAAAGATCTTGGCGAACAGCAGGCGGAAGTGGTGCACTCGCTTGCCAAATGGAAAAGAGTAACTTTGGCCGATTACCACATCGAGCCAGGATATGGCATCTATACCGACATGAATGCCATCCGTGCCGATGAGGAGGTAGGCAACCTGCATTCGCTGTATGTAGACCAATGGGATTGGGAGCGGGTGATTACCCCCGAACAGCGTAATGTCGGTTTCCTGAAAGACATTGTCACACGTATATATGCCGCCATGCGCCGTACGGAATTCATGATTTGTGAAGTTTATCCGCAAATCACGCCTTTTCTTTCAAGCGATATCCATTTCATCCATTCGCAAGACTTGCTTGACATGTATCCGGACAAGACACCGAAGGAACGCGAGAACCTCATTGCCGAACGTTATGGCTCTGTATTCATTATCGGTATCGGGTGCAAACTGAGTGATGGGGTACCCCACGACCTGCGTGCACCGGATTACGATGATTATACCACCATCGACCCGGTAACAGGCTTGCCCGGTTTGAACGGTGACTTGTTGGTATGGGATGAAGTGTTGGGACGTGCCATTGAATTGTCTTCAATGGGAATCCGCGTGGATAAAGAAGCCATGTTGAGGCAACTGGCCCTGGAAGGGAAAGAGGAACGCACCCGGTTGTATTTCCACAGGCGCCTGTTGGAAGGTTCGCTGCCCCTCAGCATCGGTGGAGGTATAGGGCAGTCGCGCTTGTGCATGCTCTACCTGAAAAAAGCTCATATTGGGGAAATCCAAGCCAGCATCTGGCCGGAAGAAATAAGGGAAGAATGCGCCCGTCTGGGCATGCAGCTCATCTGATTTGCACGACAGCAAAGAGGCATTTATGAACGTACAGATAGAAGCATCGTGGAAGCAGGTTTTGGCCCCCGAATTCGAAAAGGAGTATTTCATCCGTCTTACCGATTTTGTGCGTGAAGAATACCGCACTACTACGGTTTACCCACCTGGAAGACTGATATTCAACGCATTCAATCTTTGTCCATATAATAAGGTGAAGGTTGTCATTATCGGACAGGATCCTTACCACGGACCGGGGCAGGCGCATGGCCTGTGTTTTTCGGTCAACGACGGGGTGCCTTTCCCGCCTTCCTTGCAAAATATATTCAAGGAAGTACACAATGATGTAGGGAGAGCGGTTCCCACTACGGGTAACCTGACACGCTGGGCGGAACAGGGAGTGCTCCTGCTGAACGCCACCCTTACCGTGCGTGCCCACCAGCCGGGGTCACACCAGCGTCATGGATGGGAAGAATTTACCGATGCCGCCATCCGCGCCCTTGCTTGGAACAAGGAGCATCTGGCGTTCATCCTATGGGGGGCGTATGCACAGAAGAAAGGAGCTTTCATCGACCGAAACAGGCATCTTGTGCTGACTTCTGTCCACCCGTCCCCGCTTTCGGCATCCCATGGATTTTTCGGGAACAAACATTTCAGCCGCACTAATGAATATTTAGTACAACATGGAGAAACTCCCATAAACTGGTGAGAACAAGAGCATTAATACCAAGTGACCTGACTGCCCGTATTGCTACGCTGGTCCCATTTCAAGGCATCAGTCAGCATGCTCGAATTGGCACGGATAGAGAAATTGTATGAGGTGTATGGCCCGAACACCAAACCGCAACTCATATTGAAACAATGCAAGTCGCGGGTGATGTTGACAGTAGTCATGGACATCTCCTTTTCAGTAAAATCGTAACCGCTGGAATAAGTAATGTTCCAGCGGCTGCCCATTTTAACATTACCAGATACATTCAGCGAATGTGTCAACTTATACGGATAACGCATTTTCTTGATATTGATTTGCGCACTGGTGTTCTCACGGATACTGTAACTGTAACTCAGGCTCAGATTCCATGGCATACTGAACGCCAGATACCCGTCTGGAGTGACCGTGGCATCTTCGGATTTCCGGTTGCCCGAAGCCTTCCGTTCAGTATCCTCCATGTCTCCTTTGTCCTCATCGCTTTCGCCATCTTCCCCTTTAGAATCCTCCCCTTTGTTCTTGTCACCGCTCCTGCCAAACAACTTTTTGAACGTATCATTATTCAGGGTGTATGAAAATGAACCGCTATATCCCTGGAAACGGCCAAAACGCCCATACGACCATTCGGTACGGTCGCTGGTCACCACGTTCCCGTTTTCATCGAATTTGTAGGCATACGTGGCAAAGGTGGCATTCATGTTGAACGTATAACTTTTGGTCAGTTTAAGGCGTGCGCTCATCGTCAGATTACTCCAGCGTTTTTGGGCAATATCATACGACAGACTTGCACTCAGGTTGTCAATCAGGCTGATTTTTTTGTAACCGGTTGTGTCTTTGTCGGACGCCATTTTCATCTCTACATTATTCTGAAGTGTGAACGCGATGCTTTGCGACATACCCTGGCTTGGGACACCGTAAGTCATACCCTCAAAAGGTGAATATTCCGTTGTATGCACCTCTCCGTATTCATCAGTATAAGTATAGGTTTCATAATAACCGTAACGCGATTGACCAAAATCGGGCGTATATGTGTAACTTACAGTAGGAGTCAAGACATGGCGGATTATGATGTCCTTGCTTTTCCAGAACAACGGTTTGTACATACCGTATAACTTAGTGTTCATCGAGAGAGCCAGATTATAGTCGTATACCCGGTAAAAACCATTAATGGTATCTCGTACTACTTCCCCCTCCACCTGGTCGTAACTCCGCATGACTTTCTTGGTGTACCAGCGTTCGGTATAATTGAAAGAAGGAGTTACATTGATATAATTGAACAACGTGAAGGTTGCCTCGACCGGTATATAGTGACGCATGCCGTTCTCCCATTGTGAGAACGGTGTTTTGAACAGCAAATTGTCTTTTGTATCTACACTGTTGGTCAGTGCACCGGTATATTGGAATGATATTTTTTCGTACCAACGTTCCTTTCCCACCGCATTTTTCCGTTTGAAGGGATAAACACGGCTAAGCGAGATATTCACATCGGGCAAAGTCATGCTCAATGAAGAGTCACGTGTGTTCTGCGTGATGTTGAACGTGCTCGATATGGTCAGTCCGATGTTCGAGAAGCTGCGCGAATAACTGATACTGGAAGCTTTCGTGTTGTTGCTGTACGACGAGGGGTTGTACAGCGTACTCAGGTCGGACCGGTCATAACTGCTGGTGGCAAAATTCACACTTGCCGAAAACGAGCTGTTCGGATTTGCCTTTGAGTCCTGCTGGTGGCTCCATTGGATTTTGAAGTCTTTTGATACCGCATAATCGGGCATGTTCTTTTCCCCGGTTTTCGTTACTAAATAGCTGATGTCAAAATAACCGCTGAACTTGTAACGTCTGCTGTAATTGGATTCTGCGGAAATTCCCCATGACCCTTTGGTAAAGATTTCACCCAGCACTTTCAAATCCATCTTGTCGCTGATGGCGAAGTAATAACCCCCATCGCGCAGATAGAACCCCCTGTTCATTTCATCGCCATAAGTAGGCATGATAAATCCCGATGAATAACTGCTGCTGAAAGGAAAGAAACCAAACGGGACGGCGATGGGCAAAGGCACATCTTCCACCACTAACTGGGCAGGACCGAACACAACGTCTTTCTTCGGGCGTACCTTCGCCATCGAAAGTTTCAGGTAAAAATGAGGATGTTCGGTATTGTCACACGTGGTGTATTTGCCATCCGTCATGTAAATTATGTTCTCTTCGTTTTTCTTTGCATTTGTGCTTGTCACGTAGCCTTCGCCCTGTTGGGTCACAATGCTATTGATAAACCCTTTTTTCGTCTTGAAGTTGTAACGCATGGTCTTCGACTCGTAAGGAGTTTCACCGTCTTTGAAAATTGGAGTACCCTGGTCTACCCCCGTCGAATCCGGAACGCCCTGGGCATAAACGGTACTGCTGTCCAAATTCATGGTAATAAGCTGGGAGGTCAGCTCAATATTCTCGTAATTTACCTTGCCGTTCCCATACAAGTAGGCGAATCCGCCTTTGGTGAAGACAATGGAATCAGTCGCCTCGTACACGACCGGTGCATCCAATGCCTCTTTTTTCGTGCTGTCCATTGCTAATGAATCCATTCGCAATGAATCTACCAAAAGCGAATCTACCAGCAATGAATCTATCCATAATGAATCCCCTGCCAGCGAATCCGTGTGGAAAGAATCTGTACGGAGTTCCGTGTCGTGTTTCCGTGCCCTCTTCCCCTTTACACGTTGTGCTTCTGCGTATAACGAGCAGAAACAGCTTACGAAAAACAAGAACAGGAACAGGTACGTAGTTCTTTTAAACGAAGTCATTCACTTTTTTTTTTACGCAATGTGGTGCAAAAATACACAATCTCCCGTAAATATGTGCAGGCACATTGCTTTTTATGTATTTTTTAGGAACTATAAAAAGAGCCTGCACCAATGGTCAAAACGCATGGCACCGTCTTCTCCATGGCGTGCCACACTTTTACGTGCCCGCTCTATGGGTTTCTCCCGATCCAAACTGGTCTTGGAGAAGAACTTATCGGCAAAACAAATAAGCTGTTCTTCCATGCTGACCGGAAGCATATCACGGTGCGGCAAGGGGAGATTACGGGCAACAATATCCTTCATGGACAATCCGGCTCCCGTATGCCGTTCGCACACCAAGGCATGGCGGGGAAACCCTGCTTCCCGCACCAGCTCTGCACCCAGATAACCATGGCAGATGTACGGATACGTGCCGTAGCAGTGGATGTCGGGGGCATCAGTCCGAAAAACACCTATGTCGTGCAGCATCGCTGCTTCTCCGATGAAAGACATATCCAATTGAAATTCCGGATGTTTTCGCGCCAAGGCAAGTGCCTTATCAGCTACAGAACGACTATGTGCCAGCAGAATATGTTTCAGTTCGTTGTCTTCAGGGTAGAATTTGTCGATTAAAGCCAATGGATCCATATCGTTTTATGCTTATATTTGTACATGCGAAATTATACAAAATAATTCATTTGTCATGAGGTACCGGACATCATTATCATTATTTGCACTTTTCTTTTTTTGCCTGCTGTTTGGTGTTCAGTCCGGGTTACAAGCCCAAATACGCATGGGTGCCGAACGAATGGAAATCTATTTACCCTTGTTGATAGACAAACGGGTGGCCCTGGTTGCCAACCACACTTCCCTCGTGGACAGGACACACCTGCTCGACACACTCCTTGCCCACAAAGTGTGCGTCAGGCTTGTCTTCACTCCCGAACATGGTTTCCGAGGTGAAGCCGATGCCGGAGAATATGTGAATAACGGAACAGACTCCCGTACCGGAATCCCTATCATATCGCTTTACGGGGAGAACAGAAAACCCCAGCCTGCACAATTGAGAGAAACGGACGTGGTGGTATTCGACATACAAGATGTGGGAGCCCGGTTTTACACTTATATCAGTACCCTATACTACGTGATGCAGGCGTGTGCTGAAAACGGGAAGGAACTCATCGTGCTGGACCGCCCCAATCCGTGTGATTACGTAGACGGTCCCGTACGCGAAGCCACATATACAAGTTTTGTAGGTATCCTTCCCGTACCGGTATTGCACGGATGTACCGTAGGAGAAATTGCCCGTATGGCAAACAGTGAAGGTTGGTTAGGAAAGGAATTGCATTGTTCCCTCCAAGTGGTTCCGGTAGAAGGCTGGAAACACGGGCAACCTTATGCACTTCCGGTAAAACCTTCGCCCAACCTGCCTGATACCCGTGCCGTTGCTTTTTATGCTTCACTTTGTCCATTTGAAGGGACATCGGTCAGTGTAGGTAGAGGTACGGAGGCACCCTTCCAAGTTCTTGGAAGCCCGTTTCTTGCCGGGATGTCTTTCTTGCCATCAACTTATGTATTTACGCCCGAAGCTTTGCCCGGAGCCAGGACTCCCCTCCATCTGGGGAAAAAGTGTTACGGCATCGACTTACGCGGCATTCCGGATTTCCCGCATGGATTCACACTGGAGTATGTCATGTATTTCTATGCCCGCTACAAGGAGGCAGGTATGGCAAACCGCTTTTTCACACGACCGGAGTGGTTTGACCTGCTGATGGGAACTTCGTCCGTCAGGCTGGGTATCCTGAAAGGAAAGACCGAAACCGAGATACGGAACGAATGGGAACCTGCCCTCTTACGCTATAAAGAGATGAGGGAACGTTATCTTTTGTATTGAATAGTGTACGGACATACACATGCCGGGCAGAAAAAGGAGGTTTCGCCCGGCATACATGAACCACGACAGGCAGGTCATTTTTTCATGCGCTGCATCATACCCATGCCTTTCATCTTACCGCCCGTCACCATTTTCATCATCTTACGGGTCTGGTCGAATTGTTTCAGCAGGCGGTTCACTTCCTGTACGGTAGTGCCGCTTCCTTTGGCGATGCGCATCCGGCGGCTACTGTTCAATATCTCCGGATGGGTGCGCTCTTTCGGTGTCATCGAGTAGATAATGGCTTCAATGCTCTTGAAGGCATTGTCGTCGATATCAATATCCTTAATTGCTTTCCCCACCCCCGGAATCATGGAAGCCAGCTCCTTGAGGTTGCCCATTTTCTTGATTTGATGAATCTGGGTCAGGAAATCATTAAAGTCGAACTGGTTTTTCTGGATTTTTTTCTGCAGCCGCCTGGCTTCTTCTTCATCGTATTGCTCCTGCGCACGCTCTACCAACGATACGATATCACCCATACCAAGAATACGGTCTGCCATACGTGCGGGATGGAAAAGATCGATGGCATCCGGCTTTTCGCCTGTTCCTATGAACAAGATGGGTTTGTTGACCACCGTACGGATAGACAATGCTGCACCTCCCCGTGTGTCGCCGTCCAGCTTGGTCAGCACCACCCCTGTGAAGTCTAAACGTTCATTGAATTCACGTGCCGTATTCACAGCATCCTGCCCTGTCATGGCATCCACTACAAAAAGGGTGGCATCTGGCGTGACTGCATCCTTGATTGCCTCGATTTCATCCATCATCTGCTCGTCTACCGCCAAGCGTCCTGCCGTGTCTATGATGACCAGGTCGTATCCTTTTGCTTTCGCCTCTTGGATAGCATGGAGCGCGATTTGGACGGGATTCTTGCTCTCGGGTTCGCTGAACACGGGTATCCCGATTTGTCCGCCCAACACTTCCAGCTGCTCAATGGCTGCCGGACGGTACACGTCGCACGCCACGAGCAATGGCTTATGGTTTTCCTTCACTTTCAGCATCCGTGCCAGCTTGCCCGAAAAGGTGGTTTTTCCAGAACCTTGCAGACCCGACATCAGGATGACGGCGGGATGGTTTTTCAGTTCCAGCTCGGCCGTTTCGCCCCCCATCAGTTTCGCCAACTCATCGTGGACAATCTTTACCATCAGTTGGCTCGGCTTTACGGCAGTCAGCACGTTTTGTCCCATTGCTTTTTCCTTCACCGTGTCGGTGAAGTTCTTCGCTACCTTATAATTTACATCGGCATCCAGCAGGGCACGGCGCACGTCTTTCAAGGTTTCGGCCACATTTATTTCAGTTATCTTGCCTTCACCTTTCAGTATCTTGAACGACCGCTCCAGTCTTTCGCTTAAATTATCAAACATTGATATATCCTTTTAATTGTTTCGATTACGGCACGCAAAATTAGTAAAAAAGCCGTAAGCGTCAAACTTTTCGCCCCGACTTAAACCCTGTATCCGTTATTTTTTGACAAAGCAAACGCATCTACGAAAAACCTGCATGCACTTACGGATACGAATCAAAAGCACCATACACACATAGGCGGTGCATTCCTGACATTCAGAGAAACATTTCAAATCCTCATTCCGAGCTTCACGTTAATCATTTCCGTTTCATCATCTTGATAACCTGTTTGGTACCGGCATCCACCCGGTAGGATTCCGTGATTTTCTGCAGGGTCTTGTTGTAAGTGAAATCATCAAGGGTGTTCGTTTCCTTCAGGTAGTGCATGGTGAGGTCGGGAAACTTCATAAAGCAGACCGACAGGGCCCATGCCACGCCCATCTTGACATAGTAACCTTCGTGCCGGATGCGGTCATAAAGGGCAAGCAGCCTGCCGATGTGTTCCTCATCAATGAACAGTTGCATGGACATCACCACCCCGAAACGTATTTCATACTCGCCCCCGGCTTGCATCCACCCTTTCAGGTACTCCCACAGACGGGCACTGTTCGCCGTGATGAACCTTTTTCCTCCCCCGAACCTGAAAGTGTCGCACACCGACCAGCTGTTGATGATGCGCACAAAGTGCGTCACCCGCTCCAGATACACTTCCACATCCTCGTCCGGACAAATGCAGCCCAGCACCATCCCTTGCAACATCCGTTCCTCCATATAGTAGGTGCCGGCGGTGGAGAGATAAGCCTCCCAATCACCTTTGGCAATCTCTGCTGCCAGCTGTCGCAGGTGCGGTATACGAATGCCCAACACGTGTTTCACACCGGGGTTCAGGCTTTGGGTGAATGGCTTGTTGCCTTGCTCGCCCAGGCGGAGAAGCCGGGCTCTGATGTCGAATGATGTTTCGTCTGTCTGTTTTTCAGCATTCATTGCGTTCCGGTTTGCGGGCAAATATACAGATTATTCCCGTCATTTTCTCTCCTTCCTAATCCAAATATTTCCCTTAGCTCCTGCAGCCCAGCTTGCCTGTCCGGTTTTCGCCATTGCCACAGTCATGTCCGCCAGCGGTGGACCATGACGCTCCGATACGGTAGACACGACGGTAGCTTGCGCCCCAACAGCAGAATTCCACCACAGGTCGCAGTGGATGACGCAGGAGGTCGTTGTGGGGTTCAGCTCAGTACCCGCAGCTTTAAACGAAAGCACGAATTAATGAGGTAATAAAACACAACTGCCAATGCCAAGCCAACCAGTACAACTGCAAAAATCCGTTGTCTATTCATACGTCTGATTTGTCCGATGCCAAAATGCTAAACGCCCCCACCCCACCTTCGTCCTTCCTCTGCTATCGTTTGGAACAATTTCCAACTATAACACAACAAGAACTGATTATGCGAGTGAGTTTCGACAGGTTCTTCCGCATTTGAAAAACCTGCCTGTAGAAGACCAACTTTGTCCACATTGCAATTTTGAGGTAAAGTCATCTTCTACAGGCAGGTTTCAATACGCTACCACGGAGGTTGTACAAACGTAAAGTATAAAGAGTTTTGTTGTTATGAATCTAACTGTGTACTTTATCAGACACTTACTCAACCGAAGTTATCATATAAAATTGAACTGCTTTCCACGCCCAACCCGTCAAGCATCCTGACTACGGCAGCCGACATAGGACCGGGACCACACATGTAATACTCAACGTCTTCGGGTGCCTCGTGGTTCTTCAGGTAAGTGTCGTACATCACTTGATGGACGAAGCCCGGTGTATAACCTACCCCTGCCGCATCGGCTGCTGCATCGGGACGATCCAATGCCAGATGGAAATGGAAGTTCGGGAAATCTTTTTCCAACTGCAGGAAATCATCCAGGTAGAACACCTCGTTCAGGGCGCGTGCCCCATAGAAATAATGCATTTCGCGGTCGCGCGTGTCGAGTGTACGGGTCATGTGCATGATTTGTGCACGCAACGGAGCCATACCGGCACCACCACCTACCCAAATCATTTCCTTCTTCGAATTGAATATCGGATGGAAATCACCGTAAGGACCGCTCATCAACACTTTGTCACCCGGCTTTAGCGTAAAGATGTACGAAGAAGCAATGCCCGGATTCACATCCATGAACCCGCTGCGGTCAGGTTTAAAGGGTGGGGTTGCAATACGCACTGTCAGCATGAACACATCGCCTTCCGCCGGATAGTTCGCCATGGAATAGGCGCGGATAGTAGGTTCAGAGTTCACACACTTCAACGAGAACATGTTGTACTTTGTCCACGATGGCAAGTATTCCGAACCTATGAGGTCCTTGTCTATATCCTTGTCGTAGTCCATCGTAAAAGGGGGAATCTTGATTTGCGCGTACGATCCGGGAATAAAGTCCATGTGCGCACCCGCCGGAAGCTGTACCTTGAATTCCTTGATGAAGGTGGCCACGTTCTTGTTTGAGATGACCGTACATTCGTATTCCTTCACCCCCATCACAGATTCTGGCACTTTGATAGCCATATCACCTTTCACCTTCACCTGACAACCCAGACGCCAATGATCTTTCTGTTGCTTACGGCTGAAATGAGGCACCTCGGAAGGAAGAATTTCACCTCCGCCTTCGACCACCTGGCACCTGCATTGCCCGCATGAACCTTTTCCTCCGCATGCGGAAGAAAGGAAGACGTCATTCACTGCCAATGTATTCAGCAGAGTGGAACCCGACTCCACCTCAAGCTGGTTGTCGCCGTTGATGGTCAGCCTCACCTTACCCGAAGCGACCAAAAAGTTTTTCGCCACCAACAGGATTACCACCAACACCAGGATGGTCACCAAAAACACCCCGATACTTGCCAATATAAAATACATATCCATTGTTTCGCCCTCCTTTCATTAAATGTCCAAACCGGAAAAACACATGAACGCCATCGCCATCAGCCCCACGGTGATAAAGGTGATGCCCAACCCTTTCAGTGGAGCCGGTACATTGGAATAGGCCATTTTCTCACGGATAGCAGCCAGTCCGACAATCGCCAACATCCAGCCTAACCCCGAACCTAAAGCGTACGAAACGGAGTCCCACACATTCCCGATGTACTTGGGATCGGAAGGGGTGAGATTGATACGCTGTTGCATGAAGAGGGATGCGCCCATAATCGCGCAGTTGACAGCAATCAACGGGAGGAAAATCCCCAACGAGGCATACAGCGAAGGGCTGAAGCGTTCCACCACCATCTCCACCAGCTGCGTGATGGCAGCAATTACGGCAATGAAAAGGATGAAACTCAAGAAACTCAGGTCGATGCCCAGAATACCATCGGCTGCCAGCACTTTGGTCTGGAGCAGGTAATTGACCGGCAATGTCACTACCAGCACGAAAGTCACGGCAATACCTAAGCCAATAGCGGTCTTCACGTTCTTTGACACGGCGATGTACGAACACATACCGAGGAAAAACGCGAATATCATGTTGTCCACAAAAATCGAGCGGACCAATAGACTTATAAAATGTTCCATAATTTATGCCTTTGTTGTTATTCCTTATCTTGTAATTCGGGATGTTTCGCACGCTGGTACCATATCAGGCATGCAACGATAATCAATGCCATCGGGGGCATCAGCATCAGTCCGTTGTTCACGTAACCTGCCTCACTGAGGGCATCGTAGTTCAGGATATTGTATCCCAACAGTGTACCGGATCCCAAAAGTTCACGGATAAAGGCCACGATAACCAGAATCTTGGCATATCCCAACCCGTTGCCGAGTCCATCCAGGCAAGATTCCCACGGCCCGTTTGCCATGGCAAAGGCCTCCAGGCGCCCCATCAGGATGCAGTTCGTGATAATCAGCCCGACGTAAACGGACAACTGCACGCTGACATCGTAGGCGAAAGCTTTCAGCAGTTCGCTCACGACAGTAACCAGGGCAGCAACTACCACCAGTTGCACAATGATACGGATACGGTTCGGGATGGTCTTGCGTATCAGTGAGATGACCACATTGGAAAATGCCGTGATAATGGTCACCGAAAGTCCCATGACGATGGCAGGCTCCAATTTGGAAGTGACCGCCAGTGCCGAACAGATGCCCAGCACCTGGACGGTGACAGGATTGTCCATACTGATAGGGGCAGAAAACACTTCTTTGTTTTTGGCTGAAAATAAATTTCCCATGATGATATATCCCCTCCTTTCTTTATTCATTGACAGTTAAAAATCCAGTGTAGTGTCCCATGCAGTCTTTCAGCATCTGGTCAACAGCTACTGAGGTAATAGTGCCTCCCGATATGCCGTCCACCTGATATCCGGGTTTATCTACCTTTCCGTTCTTCACCACACCGAGGGCAATAGACCCGTTTTCCAGCACGTTCTTGCCTTTGAACTCATCCTGAAAATGTTCGCCCGCAATTTCGGCACCTAATCCCGGAGTTTCCGAGGCATGGGAAAAATAGGTCCCGAAGACCGTGTTCTTGTCTTCGTCCAAGGCAACATATCCCCAGATGGCCCCCCATAGTCCGGCTCCGTACACGGGGATGACATACTTCTTTCGTCCGTCCACTTCACAAACGAACAGGTGAGCCTCTCCGTTCTCCTTGTATGCCTTCTCGTAGCCGGTGACAAAACCTCCTTCATACGGTTTCATCGAACCGTCCTCGGCCACCAACATATCGGCTTTCACCACTTTGGCAAACTCGGACTCCGCATCCTCTACATCGCGGATGCCTAATGACGCGAGAATCTGTTTCTTCGTGTCCAACTCCACGTTCTTGTCTTGGATGTCGCGCAAGGCAGAATTGACGAAAGCCAGCAAAAATGCCACGATAATGACCATTACCGAAGCATAAATGACGGTATAAGAATTGCTATTGGTATTCATTGTTATTCGGTTTATCGGTTAGACACAACACGCTTTGCACGGCGCGAGATATTACCCTGCACCACAAAATAGTCAATCAGCGGGGCAAAGATGTTCATCAGCAGAATAGCCAGCATCATGCCTTCGGGATACCCCGGGTTCAAGACCCGGATGATAATCGCCATGACACCAATGAGGAAACCATACACGAACTTACCGTTCGGCGTGCGCGAAGAAGTGACCGGATCGGTTGCCATGAACACGGCACCAAAGCAGAAGCCGCCCAGGCACAGATGTTCGTACCAAGGCATGCGGGCTATTGCCGTGTCGGGTCCCCACGTGTTGAACACCCAAGCCATGAAAGCACCGCCCACGAATACGGACAGCATGGTTTTCCAGCTTGCCACACCCGTCCATAACAGGATGACCGCCCCGATGCCAATAGCTACCACACTTGTCTCACCGATGGCACCGGGTATCAGGCCGGTTACCATGTCCCACGAGAAGTCGGGACACTCGGCCACTTTTGCCACTCCCAATGGCGTAGCGGCAGTCAGGCCATCTACCGCCTTCCCTAAATTTAAAACACTGTCGCCCGAAACCCATACGGTATCACCCGACATCTTGGTAGGATAAGCAAAAAACAGGAAGGCACGGGCTACCAATGCCGGGTTGAAAATATTCATCCCTGTGCCGCCAAACACCTCCTTACAAAATACTACCGAAAAAGCCGTTGCAACGGCAAGCATCCACAACGGACATTCCACCGGGATAATCATCGGTATCAGCATGCCCGACACCAGGAAGCCTTCCTGGATTTCCTCTTTCTTCCATTGTGCCACCACAAACTCGATGCCCAAACCTACTACGTACGAAACGATGATTTTGGGCAACACGGAAAGGAAACCGTATCCGAACAGTTCGATGAAACTGCCTTCCATGCCCGCGGCATGGAAGTGTTGGTAACCCACGTTGTACATACCGAACAGCAATGCCGGTATCAGAGCAATCACCACTAACGACATAATCCGTTTGCTGTCTATCGCATCGTGGATATGCGTACCTGTTTTCGAAGTGGTGTCCGGCACGAAGAGAAACGATTCGAAACCGTCGAACACTGACCGAAAAGCATGGAATTTGCCTCCCTCCTGAAAGTTAGGCTTTATCTTGTCAAGGTAATTTCTTAATGCATTCATTATTGTCATTTGGTTTAGGTTAGCACATTTCCCTGCGGAGCATATCCAGCCCTTCACGAACGATGCGCTGCAATTCCATTTTAGAAGAACATACGAACTCACACAGGGCGAAATCTTCTGGAGCCACCTCATAGATACCCAGTTCTTCCATACGGTCGATATCGCCTGCGATAATCGCTTTAACCAGATATTCAGGCAGGATGTCCATCGGGAACACCCTATCATATTCGTCCGACATAATCATGTGGCGTTCGCCGCCTTTTACGCGGGCATCCAGAGCATACTCCTTCTTCTTTCCCATCAACCAGCTGAAATAAGACCGGTTGGTACTGAAATCATTAAGGCGAGGCATAATCCATCCCAGCATCTCATGTATGCCGTTACCTTCAGAGATTACCGTCACCTGGCTGTGGAAGGCCCCCAAAAATCCATTGGCTGGAATCCGCCTGCCAGTCAATGCATTGCCACTAATATAGCGCAATTCCTTACCTTCGGTCACGCTGCCGGCCAACACATCGGTCAACATAGATCCTACCTTCAGCCTGTAATATGCGGGATTTTTCACCTCCGGACCTGTGACAGCTACCACACGAGTGAGATCCACCTTCCCCGTAGCTATCAAGCGTCCGATGAAAATCACCGCCTGCGGGTCTATAACCCACACGATTTCCCCTTTGTTTACCGGTGCAACGTGGTTAATCTGCACTCCCACATTACCAACGGGGTGCGGTCCATCGAATACGGTCAGCGTAACGTTCTTTGCCTGAGTCAATGCAATGGCATGCTGACCGGCATGGATACCAAGATACACCGGAGCAATCTTTGCCAATGCATCCAATCCCGTCTGGAAAAGAAACTCCTGTCCTTTCAGAACAAACTCAAAATCGGGAGCCAAGGGACTACTGTCAAAAGCAGAAATGAAAACAGCCCTTGGAGGTACCACTGGGTCGGCAACCACATCATACGGACGTTGCCGGATGAAAGCGAACAAACCGGCTTCCAACAGCAACTCCTTCACGGAAACACCATCCATGCGGGAAAGATCCTGTTTGCCAAATTCCCTTGTCTCCTGCTTGGCGGAAGCCTTCACCGTAATGCCCATCACTTTCCGACGTGCCCCACGTTCCACACCTGTTACCACACCACTCACAGGCGAAACAAACTTCACTTCCGGATGGTTCTTGTCGACAAATAAAGGATCTCCTGCCATTACATATTCCTGCTCTTTCACGACCACTTTCGGAGTGATACCCGTAAAGTCATCCGGAACCAATGCATAAAATCCCGGCTCCTTCACGGCCACCTCTACGAGAGAAGCTTTCCCCTTCAGGTTTATGTCGAGACCTTTACGTAATTTGATTAGATTAGCCATATTTGGAATTTATAAAATTGTTCTATGCAAAAAAAGCCGCTCCGTCACTCTTCTCCGGCAAACATAGGGTCCCATGCCGGAAGCCGGACAGGCTCCTGTTTCAAAATGCCGAGTACTTTCTCCGGAACATATTTCTTCTCCACTACCAGGCGGAACATGTATTCGTTGAACCATTCATCGGTCATGATGAGATGCCCTTTATAACCGGAATCGGCTCCCCAACTGTTCTCCACCATCCATTTCTTGGGCTTCCCCTCTTTGTCGAGATCTACTGCCATGAGCGTCATGGCATGGCTCGATCCGCTGGCAAAAGTCTGGATACGTTCCTTTTTGTCCATGCCAAAAGTGGTTCCCAGCAGCGATACATAATCATAGTTATCCAAATCGAGCGTCCCACGCTTACTGTCAAGGTACTTGCCCACATCGCAGGAGAAATACATCATCGTACTGTCCTTTATTGATTTGATTGCCATTTCCTTGATATCCTCTATCGGCAGGTTCACGTACTTCCAGTTATGTCCATCGTAAGTATGGCGGTCGTAGTCGATTTCATAACATTTATAAAAATCCCGGCTGGGATCGTTCATCAACATCACGTAGTTGCCTGTCAGATCGTTACCTAAATAAGTCTGATAGAAAGAAAGCGGCGTGTATTCTTTCGTTTCGCCATTTATTGTCCATGAGAAATGTTCCACCGGTTCACCAAATGCCCGTACCAACATACGATAGACAGTTGACAGCATTTCTGTTTTCTGTTGTGCTAATGCTTCCCGCGCGGCTCCTCCGGCTACCGCTTCCCGGAGCCGGATACCGAACTCCCTCAGTTTCAGTCCCAGCAGATTGGCTATTTGCCCCGTATGCCCGCTACTATAGGTTTCAGGCATCACCTGGGCAGGCACCACGCCATACTTGCCGATGATGTCCGAAATGCCGGTAAACTGTCCGCCATCACTGATTGGATTCTTAAAGAGCCATTCCACCATTTTGTCGTCCATGGGTTTCATACCCGTATCGATGACACCTTGCAGGAAGAGGTTGGCTTTCTCCAGTTGGTCGTAGAAAAAACAATAGTTCTCCGAGAATTCCATTTCATCCAGCCCATACTTCGCCATCATCTGCGCCCGCAGCACATTCAGACCTGTAAAGAGCCAACAACGCCCCGACTGTTGCTGGTCTGTAATGCCGTGCGACACCACGCGGTCGGAAAAGTGCGTATCGAAGTTTGCCAGGTTCCCATGGTTTTTCGCCAGCACAGCAATACTTGTTCCTGCCATAGCATTGTAAATAGCCCTATCGGCCTCCGTAGGCGTGTAACTGCCTTTGATCTCCTTCAACATATCCGGAGTGATGCCTCCCTGCTGCGCCTGTGCCCCAAGTGTCATGACCAGAAGGCAAAATGTGATGCTTTTCTTCATATTTTGAAATGAATGTATGATTGTAATTGCAAAGATAATACAAAAAAGTGAGAAAAAAGACCTTGGCAACCGGCTTTCCACCATTTGCCAAGGTCTTCTTATTAATATTTCTGCCCTGCCATGGGCAATTTATACAACATAATTACAGGATTGCTTCCACCGTAGCCAACATGCCTTTTTCCTGGATGCTATCCAAGTCTGCCTTCACAGCTGCAGCCAACCCCGGTATCAGATTCAGATCCTCACCCCAAATGGACTGGGCACCCAATACACCTTCTGCAATTTTCTGCGTATCGCCGGTAGCCCACAACTGTTTCAGCAACTCCATAATTTCCGGTGCATCGTTCGGCACGATTTCGGTTCCGTCCTCACGCATACCGCCCTTATAATAAGTAATGATGGCTGCCAAGCCCAATACCAGCCCCTTCGGCAACTCACCCTTGCGTTCCAGATAAACTTTCAATCCGGGCAGGTCGCGCGTCTGGTATTTCGGGAACGAATTCAACATGATGGAAGTCACCTGATGATCCACAAACGGATTGTTAAAGCGCTCCAACACATCATGGGCAAATTGCTCCAACTCGTCTTTCGGCAGGTTGAGCGTTTCCATCAGTTCATCGAACATCACTTTATGGATATACTTACCGATGACCGGATGCTGGCAGGCATCGCGCACAATGTTCACGCCCGACAGATAGGCCACGGGCGACAACACGGTGTGGGGACCGTTCAGCAATGTCACTTTTCTTTCGTGGTACGGTGCCTCCGACGGCACGAACAGCACGTTCAGCCCTGCTTTGTCTGCTGGGAATTCCGCTGCCACTTCTTGTGGAGCTTCGATGACCCACAGATGGAAAATTTCGCCTTGCACTACCATATTGTCATCGTATTGCAATTTTTCCTTGATAGCATCGATTTCCTTGCGCGGGAATCCCGGCACGATACGATCCACCAGCGTGGCATATACGCCGCAGGCTTTCTCGAACCACTCCTTGAAATCTTCACCCAAATTCCACAAGTCAATGTATTGATAGATGGTTTCCTTCAGCTTATGTCCATTCAGGAAAATCAATTCACAAGGGAAAATAATCAAACCTTTTGACATATCCCCATTGAATGTCTTGAAACGATGATACAACAATTGGGTCAGTTTGCCCGGATACGAAGAAGCGGGGGCATCATCCAGCTTGCAAGACGGATCGAAAGCGATACCGGCCTCGGTAGTATTCGAAATTACGAAACGCATTTCCGGCTGCTCGGCCAGCTTTATGAATTCATCATACTGCTTGTAAGGGTTCATGGCACGGCTCACCACGTCAATCAAAGTCAGGCTATTCACTACCTGTCCTTTATCAAGACCTTGTAAATTAACATGATACATACAGTCTTGATTATTCAGTGTATCAATCATGCCTTTACCCAAAGGCTGTACAATGACTACGCTGCTGTTGAAGTCGGTCTTCTGGTCCATGTTGTAGATAATCCAGTCTACAAACGCACGCAAGAAATTACCCTCACCGAATTGGATGATTCTTTCAGGACGAACGGGCTTATTCGCCGTTTCTTTGTTTAATGGTTTCATACTTTAATGATATTTTTTTAGGTTCTGTTCACTATAAACTCTTCCCTCTTATTTCAGATGGTAAAATATATAAACAACATGTTCACTATTACCTTCACAGAGAGATTAATTTTACTAAATATTCAATGCAAATATACGAAATATTTTGTTATCCCAAATAAAATCTCTACTTTCGTGTTCGATAACGGGAAATAAAACGATATTTATGCTGTGCAACATAAAAGTAGCATGGATTATCGCATTAGTTTGAAAATATATAACAAAAACATAAACCTAAAAACAACATTGTCATGAAAAAATTTATGGATGAAAACTTCCTGCTGAAGACCGAAACTGCGCAGGAACTGTATCACAACCACGCGGCAAAAATGCCTATCATTGATTATCATTGCCACCTGATTCCCAAAATGGTAGCCGAAGATTACCGGTTCAAGTCCATTACAGAGATTTGGTTGGGAGGCGACCACTATAAATGGCGTGCCATGCGTAGCAACGGCGTAGACGAACGCTATTGCACAGGAAAAGACACGACAGATTGGGAAAAATTCGAGAAATGGGCGGAAACAGTTCCTTATACCTTGCGTAACCCGCTTTACCATTGGACCCACCTCGAACTGAAGACGGCTTTCGGTATTGAGAAGATTTTGAATCCAACCACCGCACGTGAAATCTTTGATGAATGCAACGCGAAGCTGGCTACTCCCGAATATTCGGCACGTAACTTGATGCGCCGCTATCACGTGGAAACTGTATGTACAACTGATGACCCTGTGGATTCATTGGAATATCATATCGCCACACGCGAAAGCGGATTCGAAATCAAGATGCTCCCCACATGGCGTCCGGACAAGGCCATGGCAGTAGAAGTCCCCGCCAATTTCCGTGCTTACATGGAAAAATTGTCTGAAGTGAGTGGTGTGACTATTTCTTCGTTCGACGACATGGTGGATGCCCTGCGCAAGCGCCATGCATTTTTTGCCGAACAAGGTTGCAAGCTCTCCGACCACGGAATTGAAGAATTCTATGCGGAAGACTACACCGATTCCGAAATCCGTACGATATTCAATAAGGTATACGGCGGGACGGAACTGACAAAGGAAGAAATCCTGAAGTTCAAGTCGGCCATGCTGGTCGTATTCGGCGAGATGGATTGGGAAACAGGATGGACACAACAGTTCCACTATGGAGCCATCCGCGACAACAACAGCAAGATGTTCAAACAGCTGGGTCCGGACACCGGCTTCGACTCCATCGGAGAGTTCAATACGGCAAAGACCATGTCGAAATACTTCGACCACCTCAATTCGGAAGGCAAGCTGACCAAAACCATCATATACAACCTGAACCCATGCGCCAATGAAGTAGTCGCCACCATGTTGGGCAACTTCCAGGATGGTTCCGTTCCCGGCAAAATCCAATTCGGTTCGGGCTGGTGGTTCCTCGACCAAAAAGACGGCATGGAGAAGCAAATGAATGCCCTGTCGTTGCTGGGATTGCTGAGCCGTTTCGTTGGTATGCTGACCGACTCGCGTTCATTCCTGTCGTATCCGCGCCACGAATACTTCCGCCGCACACTGTGCAACTTGTTGGGCAACGATGTAGAAAACGGCGAAATTCCGGTATCCGAAATGCCGCGCGTGCAACAGATGGTGGAAGATATCTGCTACAACAATGCGAAGAGATTCTTCAATTTCTAATCATTCATAATCTGATTAATTCTGGAAAGGCCCGCCCGTACGGCGGGTCTTTTTTTGGGTATCCCACCCTCCTGAAATAGACAAAATATTCCATTAAGTCGATGAAATGCACCTGTTTGGCGAGCCGGAGAACAACAGCCGACTTTTTTGCTTATATTCGCAGGAAACAATTTATCTAAGGAAGAAATGAAAATGAAGTATTACTTTTCCATTTGCCTGCTTTTCGGGACAGGCGTGTTTCTTTGCGCCTGCAAAAGTACAAAAAACAGTAGCGTATCGGATGCCGCACCGGAAATGACGGCGCAAGCTTCCATGCAAAGACCGGACAGCCCACCTTCGGGAGGAATGGGAATGCCTCCGCAAGAAGGAGGGAGGCCGCCACAAAATGGAGGAATGCCTCCACAGGGAGGAATGATGCCTCCGGGAGGTCCGGGCGGACCCGGTGGGCCCGGCGAACAATTTGATGAAAAATTGATACAGGCTGCCGTGATGGCCACCGAAGGGAACGTTGTCAAGGAAGGAGAAGAAATCCGCGCAACGGAACAAAACCAATCGGCAGTAGCCGCACGCAACAACAGTAAAGTGGAGCTACGGGGCAACACAATCATCACCTCCGGGAACACTTCCTCGCAAGACCAAAGCAGTTTTCAAGGACTGAATGCCGGTGTCTTGGGCAGGGATGAATCGGAAATACGCATGTCGGGCAACCGCATCACCACCTCCGGACTGGGAGCCAATGCAATATTTGCCTATGGCAAAAGCGTCATCTGGTCGGATCATGATGTGATAAACTGCACGGGCGACGGCGGGCACGGCATCATGTGCAGCGGAGGAGGTACAATACACGCCACAGGCGTGAATATCATCACCAGCGGAAAAAATTCTGCCCCTGTGGCTACCGACCGGGGTAGCGGCATTATCACGGTGGACGGCGGATATATCCTGAGCCACGGCCAAGATTCGCCGGGACTGTACTCCACCGGGCAACTGACTCTCAAGGGGGTAGACATCATTTCCGATGGAAGCGAAGTGGCAGTCATCGAAGGCTCCAACCAAATCAATTTGGACAGTTGCAAACTGACGTGCAGTTATCCGCACAAATGGGGCATCATGATTTACCAAAGCTTTTCGGGCGATGCAGAAGGAGTCGACGGGGAATTTAAAGCAACCCGATCGTCCATCCACGTTACGGGTGAAGGAAGCCCGCTCTTCTTCGTCACCAACTCGACCGCCTACATCACATTGGACGAGAACGATATCCGTTGCACCTCAGGCATCCTGCTGAATGCTGCTGCCTCACGGTGGGGACACCAAGGACAGAACGGGGGCAATGCTGTCATTACTGCCCGCAGGCAGATACTGGAAGGAGACCTGCAGGCAGATGCCGGAAGCCGCATCCGCCTGCATCTCACCGATGGCTCCGTGCTGAAGGGGACAGTCAATCCCGACGGAACTGCCAAAGCTGCAGAGGTGCGCCTCGATAAAAACAGCCGTTGGGAATTGTCGCAAGACGCATACGTATCACTCATCGAAGCAGACATTGCAAACGGCAGCGTGGCAAACATCCAGGGCAACGGGCACACCCTCTATTATGACGCAGACCAAAACCCGTCATTGCAAGGCAAGGCGTATGCCTTACAGGGCGGAGGCGAACTTAAAGCAAAATAAAACACGCACCGGCGGGCAAAAAGGCATCACATCTTGATGTCATTGCCCGCCCCATTTTTTCCACAGACGTTCCATCTCACCGGAGGTAATGGGAATAATGGTTCCGTGACGCGGATGAAAATCCATGTCGATAGCATTTTCGATGACAGTGAAGTGCTCCAAATCGGTACTTTCCGTAAACTGGTAAGCGCCTTTGCGATAGACATCATACATCAGGATATACTTGTCTTCGCCGTTCAACTTGAACACCCCGGCACCCTCCACATCATCTTCCGTCTGCTGCTTGTAATCAGGCTCCTCCTCCCATTCACCTGACGTGAGCGAACGGGTCTTTGCCACTTTGATGCCGTTGCCGTGACCTTCGGTCTTATAAAACATGTGGTATACCCCATCCTTGTAGACAATATCGGCATCGATGCATGCTTTCTTGTCTTGGGGAATGAAGAGTGGCACAGGCTCCCCTTCAAGCCCCGTAAAGTCCGGATTGGCATAAGCATAATAAATGATGTCTGGTCCTGTACCGTATTTCATCGACCAATATATCATGTACTTGCCCACCTCCTTGTTGTAAATGGTCTGCGGAGCCCACACACGTTTCAGGTCTTCCTGTCCTTCATAACACTGCTGGATGTTGATAACGGTGTGCGTCCACTCCACCAGGTCATCCGATTTCATCAGCACCATCGCCCGGTTCGAATCCCAGCCGTTGGCCGCCACCATGTCGGTAGCCACCATATAAAACTTTTTTCCGTCTTCACAACGCAGGATGTGGGGATCTCGCACACCGCCCGTTGAGCTGATAACCTTCGAGTCGAGCACAGGCTTGTTGCCGTTCAATGCCCGGTAGGTATATCCATCCCTGCTCACGGCAAAACGGATTGCCTCGCCTTGATCCTCTGCACTATTGCCGGTAAAATACGTAAACAGGTAACCAGAATAACCCTCATCGGCTACCTGCCCTGCCGCTGTCATTGTCCATGGGGCAAGGAAAAACATAGAGAACAGTAAATGCTTCATAATTATTATTTGTTAATGTTTCATAGCAAAGATATAAAAAAGCGAGATACTGAGCAAATCACGCAAAAGAAATGATTGATAGTTAATGATTTATGAGATTTGAGCGATTCAGGCGAGTGCCTACTTGAACCGGAATTACGTACCTTGAATTATACTCATCTAAAATAAACCGTAGAGGTAGTAGAACCGAAATGTTTCTTTAGCGGGTACAGGTCATCGGACAGGCCTGCAAACTTTACTTTGCTTACAAGGCATAACCCTAATGCTTATTTATTATGAATCAGAGTTCAAATCCCGATGGTTTCAATTGAAAAAGGCGTGCACCACCGGAACAGGTCATGCAGCCCCACACGACCATACGCATAACTCCATGCGACCGCACGTGCAGACCTACACGGGCGGTGCTATTTTTTTCATTAAGAACCGGGGAACAGGGAGGCTACCGTCAAATTAGAAGTGCAACTCCGCCACCGGCTCCGGCAATTACGCCGGTAAGGTTGAGCATACTAAAAAGACGGCACCTATGCCGCAAGCATAAATGCCGTCCCAAATAATTCAATCCGTATCACTCTCAAATTCCGGGAACTATTTTATAAACTCGATGACGGTTCCATTCGCAATGGCTTTTCGCTTCCCCCATAGCCAATAAAGCTGGTTCTTGAACTGCACGTTTGCATTGATGATGGCCTGTGAATCTTTCAAATCAGCATTTTTCATCATATCGCTCATGGCAGATTCCTTCAAAGACTTTTTCGAGAGGCCACCAAAGCCCAAGACATACATTTGCTTGGATTCTCCACTTACTGTTTTGACCACTCTGTAATTCTTCTGGCTTAACACCACCGATGTCTGAATCTGGTTCAGATTGGAAGTTGCATCTTGCGAAATACCGCAACTTGTCATCAACATGCCCAATACGGCCATGCCGACCAATAATTTTTTCTTCATAGAACAAAATTTTGCGTTCCTCATCCCCCATTGGAACTTTTAACAATAATACGAAAAGCGTGAGGACTGTATCTATATGCTTACTCTACAATCAGGCTTCTCGCATTGCCTACGGAAATGAGTAAGCAACAGCCACTCACGCTTGCAGGTATATAAACATCCTTTGCGGGATGTATATATCCGTAACGTGAGCGTTGTTGCCCCCCTGCCTTATTCCGTATCCAAATTTTGCGAGAATTTGATTGTAAGGCGAGGTTTCAATAACGCTCTTCTATGTCTGACAACCTTATGGAAGTCGGTTGCTAAATTACAAAAACTTTTGAAAAAAGCAAAGGCTCATTCTTTATTTATCACATCACCAGGCCATCCTGACCGATGCACTCATAAAAAATCTATATTAAAAAATATCAATTCGCCTGCAGGGCACTCAAATTCCTAATTCGTTTCAGATTTGTTGTTTTAGTTTGCATTGAGAACAAGGAAAGAAAGATTAACCCTTTAAATTTTAAGCGTATGAAAAAGTTGGTATTTTTATTGGTATGTGTATTCACAATGCAAGTGTCCATGGCCGACAATGACAGACCCATCTCTTTTGACAGACTTCCTGAAACGGCACAAACCTTCATCAAGCAATACTTTCCGGATGCAAACATTGCTTTCGTGAAAATGGAGAAGGAATTCCTGGATACGTCGTACGATGTGGTGTTTATCAACGGAGATAAAGTAGAATTCGACAGGAAAGGAAACTGGAAAGAGGTGCGTTGCAGGCGGCTGACAGTCCCGCAGGAAATAATCCCGCCCAAGATTCTGGAATTTGTGAAAAACAACTATCCGGACGCGAAAGTAATCCAGATTGAGAAGGACCGTTATGAATATGAAGTGAAACTTTCCACCTTTTGGGAACTGACTTTCGATTTGGATTTCAATCTGATTGATATAGATAACGACTATGATTGATCAAGCACACAGCGCAAACCCATGCAACCACCACAGACAAAATACGTCTGTGTACAACCACATGGATTTGCGCTTCCGTTTTATTTTTTCCCGTACAGGTCTTCACCATAGTCAAACAGTCCGGTAGCATCCTTCAGCAAAGGATGGTGCCTGTCTTTTTCCGACAAGACAACCTTACCGGCCGGGATACGCCAGTCTATGTTCAAATCAGGGTCATCCCATGCCACGGCACCTTCGCTTTGGGGGGTATAGAAGTTGTCACATTTATATTGGAATACAGCTTCAGGGGTCAGCACACTGAAACCATGGGCAAAGCCACGGGGAATGAAAAACTGGCGATGGTTGTCTTCTGTCAGTTCTACGGCAACATGCCGGCCGAAAGTGGGAGATCCCTTGCGGATATCTACCGCCACGTCAAGCACAGCGCCCCTGACAACTCTTACCAGTTTGCTTTGTGCGTATGGCGGTTTCTGAAAATGTAGCCCGCGCAATACGCCATAACACGATTTGCTTTCATTGTCCTGCACGAAATGCACTTCGCGTACTTGTGCATTGAAATCCTTTTCGGAAAAAGATTCGAAGAAATATCCCCGGTCGTCTTTGAATATACGGGGTTCGATAATCACCACCCCTTCAATCGCAGTCTCAATCACTTTCATACTCCCAAGCATTTTTATTGACATGCAAAATAAGTTTTTTTCCCGCGTACCGACAAGACTTTTGGATTTATTTTGCAGTAGATTCTGCCCATACATTCCCGCAACAGGCGCATCTTTGTGGGCTATCTTTGATTTATTCATCCCTTTTTCGTACTTTAGCCGATGAAATATATTATCCGTGATTTTAAATGGAAAGATTGACCATACAAGAACAAATAGATAAACGGATACTGGTGCTGGACGGAGCAATGGGTACCATGATTCAGCAATACGGGTTGACGGAAGAGGATTTCAGGGGGGGACGCTTCCGGGACATTCCCGGACAGTTGAAAGGATGCAATGACGTATTGTGCCTCACACGTCCGGATGTGATTGAGGAGATACACCGGAAATACCTGGAGGCCGGTGCCGACATAATCGAGACCAATACCTTCAATGCCACCACAGTATCGATGGCAGATTATCATCTGCAACCATTTTGCCGCGAAATCAACTTGGAAGCGGCACGCCTGGCACGGCGCGTGGCCGATGCTTATACGACAATGTGCCCGGCAAAGCCCCGGTGGGTGGCGGGTTCGGTGGGACCTACCAACAAGACCTGTTCCATGAGTCCGGACGTAAACGACCCCTCCTACCGTGCCCTGACGTTCGATGAACTGGCCGAGGCCTACCGCGAACAGATGGGCGCACTCCTGGAAGGAGGCGTTGACACGATCCTGATAGAAACGATATTCGACACGCTGAACGCCAAGGCGGCTATCCTTGCAGCAGAAGATGCCATGAAGGCATGTGGACGGAAAGTTCCCCTGATGCTTTCCGTTACCGTGTCGGATGTGGGGGGACGTACCTTGTCGGGACAGACGCTGGATGCTTTCCTTGCTTCGGTGCAGCATGCGGACATTTTTTCTGTAGGATTGAACTGTTCGTTCGGAGCCAGGCAGCTGAAGCCTTTCCTTGCGCAACTTGCCTGCCGTGCACCTTATTATATAAGCGCCTACCCCAACGCGGGGCTGCCCAACAGCTTAGGACAATACGACCAGAGCCCCGAAGACATGGAGAAAGAAGTGGAAGAATACATCAACGAAAGGCTGGTGAACATCATTGGCGGATGCTGTGGTACAACCGAGGCTTATATTGCGCGTTTTGCCGCACTTGTGGAAGGCAGGATACCACGCCGCCCTGTGGGGAAACCGGAATGCCTGCGGCTCTCCGGTCTGGAACTGCTGGAAGTTACACCCGAAATCAATTTCGTGAATGTGGGTGAACGGTGCAACGTGGCAGGCTCACGCAGGTTTCTGAGGTTGATTAACGAAAAGAAATACGAAGAGGCATTGTCCATCGCACGCAAGCAGGTAGAAGACGGTGCGCTGGTGCTGGACGTGAACATGGACGACGGACTGCTGGATGCAGCGGGAGAAATGGCCACTTTCCTCAACCTGATAGCCTCGGAACCTGATATCGCACGGGTGCCTGTCATGATAGATTCATCAAAATGGAAGGTTATCCTTGCGGGGCTGAAGTGTGTGCAGGGCAAAAGCATAGTGAACTCCATTTCACTGAAAGAAGGGGAAGAGGCATTCATCGAACATGCCCGTACGGTCAAACGGTACGGGGCAGCAGTGATAGTCATGGCCTTCGATGAGAAAGGACAGGCCGATACGTACGAACGTAAGATCGAAGTGTGCCGACGTGCATACCGCATCCTGACCGAAGAAGTCGGCTTTCCCCCGCAGGACATCATCTTCGACCCCAACGTGCTGGCAGTTGCCACGGGAATAGAAGATCACAACCACTATGCAGTGGATTTTATCCGCGCTACAGGCTGGATACGGAAAAACCTGCCCGGCTCCCATGTGAGCGGAGGGGTGAGCAACCTTTCGTTCGCCTTCCGCGGCAACAATTATATCCGTGAGGCGATGCACGCCGTATTCCTATTCCACGCCATTGCGCAAGGTATGGACATGGGAATTGTCAACCCCGCCTCGTCCGTGCTCTACACCGACCTGCCTGCCGATGTATTGGAACGGATAGAAGATGTGGTATTGGATCGCCGTCCAGATGCAGCCGAACGCTTGGTTGAAATGGCGGAACGGCTGAAAGCGGAAAAAGAAGGGACGGCTATAGGACAAGCTATGGACACGCATCCGGACTGGAGGAACGGCACGGATGTGGCGGCACGCCTACAGCATGCGCTGGTAAAGGGCACGGGCGATTATCTGGAAAAAGACCTGCACGAAGCCTTGCAGGTATATCCCGATGCGGTAAGCATCATCGAAGGACCACTGATGGACGGCATGAACCGGGTCGGGGAGCTGTTCGGCTCAGGCAAGATGTTCCTGCCCCAGGTCGTGAAAACGGCACGCACGATGAAAAAAGCGGTCGCAATCCTACAACCCTACATCGAGGCGCAAAAGAAAGAAGGTGCAAAGAAGGCAGGAAAAGTGCTGGTTGCCACAGTGAAGGGCGATGTACACGACATCGGGAAGAATATTGTTTCCGTGGTCATGGCATGCAACAATTACGAGATCATCGACCTGGGTGTCATGGTTCCTGCCGAAAAGATTGTAGAAACCGCCTTACGTGAACAGGTGGATATCGTGGGATTGAGCGGGCTGATTACGCCTTCGCTGGAGGAGATGGTACACGTGGTACGTGAGATGGAACGTGCCGGCCTGCACATCCCCGTAATGATTGGCGGGGCAACGACATCCAAGCTGCATACTGCCCTGAAGATAGCCCCGGTATACCAAGGTCCGGTGGTCTACATGAAAGATGCGTCCCTCAATGCCCCGGCGGCAGCCCGCCTGCTGAACCCCTCCCAGCACAACGCTTTCGTACAGCAACTTGCAGATGAATACGAAACCCTGCGCGAGCGCAACAAGGAAAAGCAAGTGAAGCTGGTCACGCTGGAAGAAGCGCAGAAAAACAAGCTGAACCTTTTCGGATGAAATAGCCGGAGGCGGAGGGGAGGATTATCCGGGTAAAGCCCCTCTCTCACCCAGCAGCCTTTCTGCCAGGGCCAGCGTGTCCGGCTTGCCGATATCGACCAAATGGAGACGGTTGGCCACGTAGCCGCAAATCCGTGCTTCACGGCATATATGGAGGTAGAAATCCATGATAGGGAATTTTCCTCCCCATTGTCCGCCCATATAATGGAAGAGGGAGGGCGAAATGACATGGATGCCACTGAATGCATATTCTTCGTATTGTCCGGGCTGATACACGAAACCTTCGGGTTTGGTCTGCCGCGCAGATTTATTAATCCAACCGCAGAGGCGTGCATCTTCATCAAACAACAGGTAGCGGGAAGTCTGGCGCCGGCTTACCAAAAGCGTGGCATCACATCGGTTCCTGAGATGCCGGCAATACAGTTCCTGTAAATCGATATCCGACAGAATATCCACGTTGTGCACAAGGAACGGTTCTTTGTTTCCTAAAAGGGGAGCGGCTTTTTTTATGCCACCTCCCGTATCGAGCAAGAGGTCCTGTTCATCGCTGACATGGATGGTGACACCGAAATTTTGGTTTGCCTGCAGGAACCTGATGATTTGCCCGCCGAAATGATGGATGTTGACGACCAGTTCGGTAAATCCTGCCTGCTTCAGCTTCAGGATAACATGCTGCAACATGGGAATTCCTCCGACCGGAACCAATGCCTTCGGTATATGGTCAGTAACAGGTTTCAGCCGGGTTCCTAATCCGGCGGCAAAAATCATGGCTTTCATATCCGGCTGTCAAATGTATGTGTGACACCCCGTTCACGATGGGTCAGTTGCACTTTCACTCCAAATTTGTCATGGATGTGCCGGGCCACATGTTCGGCTGAATAGACCGAACGATGCTGCCCGCCAGTACATCCGAAACAGATACTGAGGTGATCGAATCCCCTTTCCATGAAACGTTGCACATGGGTATCCACCAATGCGTCCACATGTCCAAGGAAAGAAAGGATTTCCCCGTCTTCTTCAAGAAAACGGATGACCGATTCATCGCGTCCGTCCAGTTGCTTGTATGCATCATATTTACCGGGATTATGGATTGCACGGCAGTCGAAAACATACCCTCCCCCATTGCCCGACGGGTCTTCCGGGATACCTTTCTTATACGAAAAACTTGTGACCTGTACAGTAAGTTTAGACCTGTTGTGTTCCATCGCAAACGAAGGAATATTTACCAGCCGACTGAGTACGGTACACAAGTAAGGATACTCGTCGAAACTGTTTTCCAGCAACCGGCACAGATTCCCAATGGCATACGGAATGCTTTGCAGGAAATGGGGTTTCCTTTCAAAATATCCACGGAAACCATACGCACCCAACACCTGCAAGGTACGGAAGAGGACGAAATGCCGTAGCCGGGCAAAAAAATAACTTTCGGACATGGGACAATAGTGTTGTAGCACATCCAGGTATTCGTGTTGCAATTCTTCGCGCAGTTCTTGCGGGAAATGCGCCATAGCTTGCCACAAGAACGAAGCCACATCGTAGAATATGGGACCTTTCAATCCACCTTGGAAATCGATGAAGTAAGGTTTCCCCCCGTAAAGCATCACGTTGCGGCTCTGGAAATCGCGATACATGAAAGTAGGAGATGTATCCGAAAGCAACACCGTTGCCATACATTCGAAGTCATCCTCCAGCCAGTTTTCCCGAAAGTCAATGCCGGAAGGTTTCAGAAAACAGTATTTGAAGTAATTCAAGTCCCAGAAAATACTGCGTCGGTCAAATTCCCGCTGAGGGTAACAGACCGAAAAGTCCATACCATCCGCCCCTTCGAACTGCAGGCGGGGAAGAAGACGGATAGTTTCTTTCAGCAACGCCTTTTCCCTTTCATTGAATACGCCTGTCTGCCTTCCCTCACTGATTGCCTGGAACAGGGAGATATCCCCTAAATCGTCCTGCAGATAGGACATGCCATCCTCCGCTACCGCATAGACGTGCGGTACGGGAAGACCTTTGCCGGCAAAATGCCTTGAGATATAAATGAAAGCGTGATTCTCGGCAAATGAGGTACCGGATACCCCGATGAGCTGTGGGTTGCCTTTCAGGCGGAAATACCGGCGGTTGGAACCCGCCCCAGGCAAAGCATCCACGCTTGCGGGGGCATGTCCGGTATGAGATTGATAGAGCGTCTGGATGTTGTCGGAATGCATGATTGTCAACTTCACTTTTATAAAACGGCAAAGAGCTATCCCTGAACGGATAACTCTTTGTCCTGTAGCCCGTGGGAGAATCGAACTCCCCTTTCAAGAATGAAAATCTTGCGTCCTGACCGATAGACGAACGGGCCTTCCACTGCAATGCCAGGAAATATTTCCCGGATACGGTCGCAAAAGTACGTATTATTTTCATCTCTTGCAAGCTTTTTGCCACTTATTCCAGGGCAAACGCATCTAAATTTTGCGTAAAAGTTCAAGTTCACTTTTTTGAAGAAAAAAACGATGAACAGTCCCTATCCCTTCTTTTCTGAATTGACAGATCCTCGTGTGGAACGTACCAAAGTCCATCTTCTGGAAGACATCCTGTTCATAGCCATAGTTTCCGTCATCTGCGGGGCGGAAAGCTGGAATGACATGGAGAACTTCGGCAGAGCCAAGGAGGAATGGCTACGCACTTTCCTTCGTCTGCCTGAAGGCATCCCGTCACACGATACGTTTAACCGCGTATTCTCCGCCCTTAACCCGGAAGAACTGGAGTCCTCTTTCATTTCCTGGACCCGTTCGGTTGCAGAACTGACAGACAATGAGGTAATCAGCATCGATGGGAAAAGCATGCGCGGCACACGTGAACACGGTTCCAAAACCATCGTACACATGGTCA
>CAZAUU010000012.1:0-44178 GCA_964488405.1 uncultured Phocaeicola sp. | reverse complement strand
TTACAAATCTACTCTTTTTATGCGTAACTGTCAGATTAAGTCTTGACTAATTCACCGAGGGCAATTGACCGAGGCGTTCTCTCTCTGTTTGGCTTGTGGCGTTTAGGACCACAAAAAAAGCGGTTCCCATGCGGGAGCCGCTTTTTTTCATATTAGTAGGATAATCAGTTCGGATTATTCGCCCAGCGCGGTATAAGTAGTCTGAATATCTACTTGGTCTTCCAATGTGTAGCCCCAGATATCTTCGATTGCTACATTCAGTGTCGAAGTATTCGCAGATACACCTTCTACTTCAATGTAGGAGTCTACGTCCTCAGTCGCAGTTGTCGGGGTTGCTACAGTCACTTCGAAGACATTGACATTACCACTCGAGAAAGTTACTTCTTTGATATCATCACGATAGTACTCTCCATCTGTATCCTTAAAGATGTGGTATTCTACATCGTTGTTGTAAGTCTTGGCCCAGATGTCCTCTTTGTAAATCCGCGTTCTGCCTGTTGCTGCAACTTCAACCAAGTTGTTGGTAGCGAGAACTTCACCTTCCAGGATAGGAGACATTACACGGAATTTGTAGGCATGGCTGTATGCATAAGTATCATCCTCTACATCCAGATAGTGACCACTGAAGTTTACAATCAAATCTTTCTTGTAACCATCGCGGATGCCATCGTTATCATCATCTACAGCTGGATTCAAATCGATGAAGTAACGGTTCGGCTGTGAGGTAAATTGAGATGATACACCTACACTTGCATAATCGCCACTTGTCTTGTTCGTGCCTTCAACCTTATCATCATTATCGATTGCAAATGTGTAAGTCGTCATGCCAGCACTTGACAAATTTGCATACATGTTGTTGAATGCCCTGTCGATATAATAGCGTGACAATGCTTGCGTGCCACCTCCGACATAACTGTTAATATCCCCGTTACTATCAACAGTCTTAGTTTGGTTGATATGAGCATCTTGCCAGTACATGTAAGCGTATGCCAAGTCGTCACCGTCACGGAATACACCGCTCTCTTGAACGAGGATTTCAGACAATTCGGGCTTGTTCAATTCAAACGGTACAGTGATTGTGTTCAATACAACATCGTCTGATGTCTTGAAAGTCAGGAGGATATAATAAACCTTGTCAATCTTGATTGGGTTATCGTTCGCTGCAGTCGGGATATTCAAGTTGAAGCGGATATTTGCCAGACTGCCTGCCGCACTGTTCGTAATAGCACCATTTGCATTCAAGAATGCCACATGTCCGTCAGCTTGTCCACTTGTAATTGAAGTGGCTACATCAGCTGAGCCATAGAAGCTTGTCGTTCCTTCGGATGCGGTATCCAACTCGCCGGAAGAATTCATCTCCAACAGTTCGAATGTGGTCTTGGTCAAATCAACGGATTCTTTCCAGTCATTCGCTTGAGTACCTAATGAGCTGAACAAAGGATCTGCAGAAACGGTAAACGTATCCGTAAGTTTGGTCAAGTCTTTAACCTGTTTGTCGTAAGCGGATTCGGCCATTGTCCGGTTAACGGTTACTGTGATAGTCGTGACCTTATATTGGTTTCCTGCATTGTCCATCGCATAGACATACAAATCGAATGTGGCATCGGTCAAGTCGTCAGGACTTTGAGTGGCAATAATGGTTCTCGCTTCATTGTCAATCTCTAATCCGAACTTTTCTTTTGCTGCATCCGTCACCTCCATGTACATGTCATACAGGTAGTATTCTTCTGTAACTTTAACATCTGCCGTAACGCCGACTTTGATAATAGCCGTACCAGTATTTTCTATACTTGTAGAATAATCGTATGAATTGGCATTCTTATCAACGCCACTAACGATGACATCTGTCAATTTTGCACTTGTCTGTACATCTGGAGTAACAGAAATTTGATACCCTGATCTTACATCCGTGCCCGTGAGATTCGGAGTTAATGCAAATATAACGTTTGAACTGCCATTCACAAATTGTGATGTAAAGTCTGATGCACCAGTAGTATATGTAAAGATTTTAGATTCTTCGCCTACGGAGGTCTGGTACAGTCCATTGTCGTACGTGGAAGCCCTTGAAATCAATCCTGTAAAGTTGGACGGGGTTGTCAAATCCAATGGAGCATTTCCGTCTTGAGAATTTACCAGAACAAATCCAACTCCCGTACCATCTATGTTGGCAGGGCTCAACTTGAAGTTAATGTCGGCCTTACCTTCTTCAGCAGAATACAATACGGATTTGGCCGGGATGTTGCCCCTTGGACCTTTCCAACCTGTCGTACCATTTGCATTTACCCAATACATGATACTCAATTCCTGATCCTCAGTCGTTGTTTTGAAGTCAAGATCTAACAATTCAACAGCAGTGATTGAAGATGCCAAAGACGGGATAAGCACGGTCTGTGTTTCCCCATTGGTTCTGATGGTCAAGGTTACGGAACCGTCTGTATTGGTTACGGCCGTAACAGGAGCGGTAAGAATATTGGTCACCACTTCGTCGCCGTTTTCGTCAATCAGCACCAAAGCGCCGTCTTCATTCACATAGGGTACGTTGACTTTATTGGTTTCCGGGTCTGTAGAAGCATAATAGCCGCTACCTACGCCATCTATCAAAATTTCGCCGGTAGCCTCGTCAATTGTGACTACATTGCCGGATTCGGTCTCACCGGTTTCTTGATTGATGACGTTCTGGATCGTTGTGGTACTATTGTCATCCCATGTGATAACCAATCCTTGGCCATCGGAAGTCACATTGGTGACAAATTTTCCATCATAAATCTGACTCTGGATTTCCGAAATGGCATTCTCCAAGTCGGTAATCTGACTCTGTAGGCTGGCGATGTCATCGTCGTAGTCAGAACAAGAGGTAAAAGTCACTGCCGGAGTGAACAGAATCGCTCCGAACAGAAGTGCACTTAAATACTTTTTTCTCATAACAGTAAAACATTTAATTTATAAATTAAAAAAACTCAAATCATTCCAATCCAATGCGTTGCCGTCCTTCGGATCAGAATCCGCACGTACCGCTCCCACACCGGAAATACGCTGTCCCGTATTCGCGCCGAATACAGAATGTAATCTTATTATTTAACTTAAAATTTAACTGTTATGGAAACTTTACTATTTACGTTCTACGGAACAGCACAAACAAAATCAGGCTTCACTACTGAAATCATATTCGAAGCCATAGCAACAACCTACACGGAAGCAGACGAAAAACTAACAGAACGATTTACTGACTGCATCATCAAAATCGAAAAATGTATTATTGAACCATTAAACAAATAAAACTTTAAAATCATGGAAAAAACAAGTGAAATTCCGTTCGTAGTACGAACAACCAAACAGGGAGAAGATGATAAATATATTATCACAGTGGGGAAGTATCAAGCAGTAAACACAATCTTTAATACAAAAGAAGAAGCGGAAGAATACCTAAACAAAGTAGAGGATACAATACCAACAGGCATATGGGAACTTATCGCAGCTCTATCCATGGCAATGACTGATTGGGTACTTAAACAAATACACTACCAAAAACAAAACGAGGAGGACAAAACATGAACAACGTTTGGAAAACAATCATTAAAGGAATCTTGGCAATAATCAAAAAGTTATTATCTTAAAACAATCAAATCATGGAAATATCAATAGGAAAAAACACCTTAGGTGGTGGAAAGAAGATGCAAACGCATCTTAACAACTATCAGCGTTCAACACACGATTTGTCATTCATATTCAGGTCAACAATGGCACCTGGCGTACTCGTTCCAAGTATGAAACTACTTATGTTACCGGGCGACACGTTTAACATCGAAACAAGATGCCACACACTGACACATCCAACAATCGGACCGTTATTCGGGAGCTTCAAGCAACAAAATGACTTCTTCTTTTGTCCTATCCGACTTTACAACGCAATGTTGCACAACAACACATTAAATATCGGACTGGATATGTCAGAGGTCAAGCTGCCTGTATTCCAATTCAATCCGGCAAACTTCTTTACAGCAGTAGCAGAAGATGAATCGCTGCAATGGATGACAGGCACAGAAGAAACAATCATAGATTGTGTAAATCCAAGTTCACTTCCTGCATATTTAGGATATCGAAACCTGATTACACAAATAAACTCAGACGTAATCGCAGTTGAACAATGGCAAGCAGTGCCAATTATTGCGTACTTTGACATATTCAAAAACTACTACGCAAACAAACAAGAAGAAAACTTCTACACAATCAGCGGAACAAACGACCTAACAACAGGTACAGAAACAGGGCAATACCAAGTGGGAGTCTACTACGGTAGTGGGTCGTCCATAACGGGGCTATGGTACTCGGCAAACGGGTTTACATTGCAACAAACACCAACCGGTTCGCCGTTCTATACACACACAGCAATAAAATTCAACGGAGTAACCGACATCAGCGACATCGAGGACTACATAATAGTAGCCACATTCTCGGTCACCAACGAAGAAACAAGCCAAACTACTACAGTTACTCTAAACGGTACTATCAAAGAAATTGTCGGGTCACAGGCATACGGCTTCACAGACGGGACAAACTACTACATATCACCGTTAGCAATTTCCGACCAACACGATACAATGACAGAAGTCAGAATCACGAATCTGTACGGAGAAGGAGGACGTTACAACAGCTACGAACTTACCGACATCGACCAAATGCGAGAAAACATACTGGCACGAGGGAGAAACCTGTACATTTGCAGCGAGGAATTTATTACAGACATATTCAAAATAGTAGAAAGCGGAAAACCAGCATGTAAAAACGACATGACGGGTCTCATACTAAAGACGTACCAAAGCGACATTAACACCAACTGGGTAAATACAGAATGGGTTGACGGTGATAACGGTATCAACGCAATAACGGCAATTGACACTTCGGACGGCAGCTTCACAATCGACCAACTGAACCTTGCAACAAAGGTGTACAAAATGCTGAACCGTATCGCAGTATCAGACGGAAGTTACAACGCATGGATACAAACCGTTTACACATCAGGCGGACTGAATCACATCGAAACACCGTTATATATCGGAGGAAGCAGCCTTGAAATAGAATTCCAAGAGGTAATCAACAACAGCGGAACAGAAGAAGAACCGTTAGGTACACTGGCTGGACGAGGTGTAGCAACAAACAAGAAAGGCGGACAAATCCACTTCACAGCGGATGAACCAGGATACATCATGTGTATCACATCACTCACACCAAGAGTTGACTACTACCAAGGCAATGAATGGGACTGTTACCTCGAAACAATGGATGACCTGCACAAACCACAGCTGGACGGCATCGGATTCCAAGACAGGCTATACAGGAACATCAACGCACAACAGAACATCCTGAACACCGAGAACGAAAACGAAATGACCGTGGGCAAACAGCCGGCATGGATTGAATACATGACAAACGTAAACAAGACATTCGGAAACTTTGCCATACAGAATAACGAAGGGTGGATGTGTATCAACCGTATATATGAGGGAATCGACAGCTATACGACATACGTACAACCACACCTGTACAACAACGTATTCGCAGACACGAGCCTAACGGCACAAAACTTCTGGATACAGATAGGGTTCAACATCAAGGCAAGACGCGTAATGAGTGCAAAACAAATTCCGAACTTGTAACAAAATGTCAGAAAACCAAGAGTAAATAGGCATGGATCTACACGGATCTATGCCTAATACACAAAAAAACAGTTTCATTTTGAAAGCAAAACTAATAAATCAATAACATTATGAGAAAGCCGAAATTTTTCACAAAACCGATAAAGACGAACTACAAGTTCCAGCAAGGGGAGAGCATCGAACAGAAAGTAAGAAGAGTGCTTGAAAACAAAGAACCGATTACAGACGGTGCACCAATGATATACACAAGCAGGGACGAGGGGATAATTCCAGCATACAACATCCGTACGGACCGATGGGACATAGCTCAAGAAGCAATGAACAAGGTCAACGCAGACAAAATCGCCAAAAGCAAGACAACAGGGAAAAAGAGAGAAACAAAACCTGACGAAAAGAAAACAACGGACAACCAACAGCCAACAAAAAATGACGGAACACTCTCCAACGCACAAGAAGGGGCAGCGTCATAATGTGGAGCACGGGGCAAGCCGTAGTACACACGCGAAAGGAGGGAGAAATCTCTCCTTTCATCCAAAAGTCAAAGCGTGACATTTCGGCTGGTACGCGTACAGCATATATTATCAAGAATATGAGTAGGCGCTTTAGTAAAGCGCGAAACATTAAAAAATTTAAGTTATGGGATTATTTGCATCAGCATTATTAGGAGGGCTCGGAAGCGGGCTGGCAAGCTCGGCAATATCAACAGGAACAAGCCTACTCGGGAACTTACTCGGAACATCCATGAGCCAATCAGAAGCCATGGAGAAACAACAGGAATACAACAAAGAGTTAATGGGATTACAATACGAATACCAAAGCAAGGCAGCGGAACAAGAACAGCAATACGCAAAGGATTACTGGGATTACACGAACTACGAAAACCAAGTGCAGCACCTGAAGAACGCAGGACTGAATACCGCACTGCTATACTCACAGGGAGGAAGCAGCGGAAGCACAGGCGGAGCAGGCGTAAGCGGAAACACAGACATCGCAGGGAATCCAGTGGCCATGGGATTGCAAGTGCAACAAATGCAACAAGAAAAGAGACTGCAAGACGCACAAATTGCAGCAACACTCGCACAGGCAGACAAAACAAAAGCCGAAGCAGACAAGACAAGAGGCGTAGACACATTAGAAGGATTCCAACGTATCGAAACCATGAAAACGGAAATAGATTCCATGCGACAAGGAATACAGGAAAGCATATCACGACAGGACCTGAACGGGGCACAAGCATCATTAGCAGAAAGCTCACGACTACTCAACGATGCAACAAGGGCATTAAGGGCAGAAGAAGAAAACCTGACCAGACAGAACTACAACAACGCAATGAAACAATGGCAGATACTCGACCAAGAATACATGAAGAGTATCGAAAGTGTAGAACAGGCTATCGAAATGACAAAACAAATGAAAGCCGATACCAGAATGAAAACGACCAAGGAAAAATACTTCGAGCGCGAACTAAAGTCCATGATTGAGGAGAGGGAAGCAAACCGAAACCTAATGATAAAAAAAGCTATCGAAGTAGAAAGCAACGTAGAATTGAACAGAACGCAACAAAAATCACTGAACGCGCAGATGGACAAATGGGCAAAGGAAACCGAAAACTTCACCAAAATAACCGATGCGCAAATAGAGCGAATAGAAGGAGAACTGACAAAATGGGCTATCGAAAACGGTATCAACATCAGTAAAGAAGCAAGAGGATGGGTAACTGATATAATCAGCGCACTTAATCCTATCAAAGCATCAAAATAAAACTTTCATAACAGTAAAACCATGTGCCTATACCCGAAATATGGAGTAAATCCAAAATACAGACCGAACAAAAAAAATGGAGGACATCCTCCGAAATGTACGGACAAACGGTTATACTACATACCGTTCAAATGCGGAAAATGCTACGAATGCAGGAAACAGAAGCAGAGAGAATGGCGGGTACGTCTAAGCGAGGAGTTACGGAGTACCTTCGGGTACTTCGTGACACTTACTTTCGAAAATTCACAACTAGAAGAACTGGAAAGACGAACGGGGCTAAAATGGGAAAAGAATCCAAACGAAGTAGCAAAACAAGGGATAAGATATTTTCTGGAAAGAGTACGAAAGGATACAGGAAAAAGCATGAAACACTGGTTCGTGACAGAGCTGGGAGAGGACAAAGACCGAATACACCTTCACGGGATAACATTCGGGCAAACAAGTGCATACTACTTAAAGAAGCACTGGAATTATGGGAACGTGTTTATAGGAACGTTCTGCAATGAAAAATCAGTAAACTATATGACAAAATACATGCTGAAAGTCGACATAAAACATAAAGACTTTACGCAAATTGTACTATGTTCAAAAGGAATAGGGGATAAATACATCGACCGAGAAAAGAAAGGATGGCAGAAACGGAACTATAAAAAAATATGTGTGCCAACCTATACATTCAGGAACGGAGTGGAAATGGCAATGCCAAAATACTTCAAAGACAAGATATTCACAGAGAAAGAACGCGAGACAATGTGGATAAACAACCTAGAAAGGGGAATAGAGTGGATAGGAGGAGAAAAAGTAGATGCAGACGACACAGCAACAATAGAAAACCTAAGACAATGGTATAGACGGGTAGGACAAAAAACATTCAACGATGACCCGATAGCATGGGATGTACAGAAATACGAACGAAGGAAACAGAAACAGAGGGAATGGGTACAAAAGAGAATCCGGAGAAGCCGGAGACGGCGAGACTTTGAACCGTTACAGGGCGTCTCGCCTGTGCAAGAGTATAAAGAATATACATATAATACATATACGTAAAACACAGGAAATGTTACGCCTACCGAGCAGTCTCTAAAAGGACGTTCTGCGCGTGAATGTTACCACATGCATTCACCGCTCGTCCTATCTTTGGGTGCAAAGATAGGCAGAACGCCTTTACTTCAAATGCTTTAGTATCAAAAAGCATTAAAACTTCGTTTTAACACTTTTCAATACACATCATTTGCATCCAAGGCTTTACTTCTGCCTTATCATGCACCGTCGACAGGGCGACCGATAAACGCAAGCGGTAACACGCCAAGGCGCACGCAGAACTCACAAGCAGTGTTCGCTTCGCTCACGGATTGTCTAATCTTTTTGTCTCTTGGGCTCTCTCAACCGCATGCGGTATGCATTTCCTGATGTATTCACGCTCTACTAAACCAGACAAACAAAGCCATATACAAGCCAAAACAAAGAATCACCATCAGAATGCCAAAAACAGACAAAGTAGGGAAACTCAACTTATACTTCTTGCCATCTGATTCAAAATAAACATGCCTGTACTTAATAAACCTCATAACTAAAAACCTCTAAAAAATATAACAACACAACAAATATAAAACAAATACAAACACAAAACATTAAAGAAAACTAAAAAAATAGACAAATATTTGGAAAACCAATAAAAATAACACTTCTTCACGTCAGTATTCGCGCCGAATACAGTACTTGTTTGTTTAAATAATTATGAAACAGCTGTTTGAGTTTTTCGAACGGCCGCAGAAAGACCTTGAGGGACAAAATAGGGACGAAAAGAAACAAGAAATTTGAATGGAAGTGAAGAAAAAATGAACCGCAATGCGGAAGAAAAATCCCGTATTGCGGTTCATTCAGGGGTGTCAGAGATATTACTCTTTTCCTCCGTAGCACAGGTCGCCGGCATCACCTAAGCCGGGTACGATATACGAATGGGCATTCAGCGTGGGGTCAATGGCTGCGCACCATACGGTGGTTTTCTCATTCGGGAATGTCCGTTTGATATGGTTGATGGCCTGTCTGCTGGCTATGACGGAAGCGATATGTATATGCGCCGGAGTACCTTTGGTGAGTAGAGCCTCGTAGGCAAGTTCCATGGAACTGCCTGTGGCGAGCATCGGGTCTACCAGTATCAGTACCTTGTTGTCGAGGCGGGGAGAGGCGATGTATTCGATGTGTATGTCGAAGTGTTCTTCATCGATGTATTTGCGGTATGCCGACACGAAAGTGTTTTCGGCGCGGTCGAAATAATTGATGAACCCTCGGTGGAGCGGTAACCCGGCACGCAGGATGGTTGCTATGACCGGCTGTATGCTCGGCACATTTTCTGTGGTTTTTGCCAATGGTGTTTGGATGCTGATTCGTTTGTAGGGCAGGTCACGGCTGATTTCGTATGCCATAATTTCGCCTATCCGTTCGATATTGCGCCGGAAGCGGAGGCTGTCTTGCTGGATGTTCACATCGCGTATTTCGGCAAGGAACTGGTTTAGAATTGTGTTTTCTTTGTTGAAATCAATGATTTTCATATTCCTGTTTCAGTTATCCAGTGGCAAAGGTATAAAGAAAAAAGAGATTTACATCACTTTATGAAGAAAGCTTAAAGTCTTGTCCGGACAATTGCAAACTCGGTGTGACATATTTGTTATACAAATATAAAACTTGGGATATTGCAGATTTTTTTCGTTGGTAACTTCTCCTAAATTAAAAAGAAACCGTTAATTTTGTGACGCAAAAAAAATAAGAATGATGTTGAAAAACATCCTTTTTAAGAAAAAGGATAACAGCCGGAGAGTTTAATATAAAATAATAACCAATATAATCATTTAAACAATGGCAAAATTAGATCTTACAAAGTACGGTATCACCGGAACCGTAGAAATTGTACACAATCCTTCGTATGACGTATTGTTCGCAGAAGAAACAAAGACGGGATTGGAAGGTTTTGAAAAAGGCCAGGTAACCGAACTGGGCGCGGTAAATGTAATGACCGGTATTTATACGGGTCGTTCTCCTAAAGATAAATTCTTGGTAAAAGACGCTACAAGCGAAGAAAATGTATGGTGGACTTCTGACGAGTATAAGAACGACAATAAGCCGGTGACCACAGAAACGTGGAACGTACTGAAGGCATTGGCAGCTAAGGAATTGTCCAATAAGAAATTGTATGTTGTAGACGGCTATTGCGGTGCCAATCCTGCTACCCGCTTGTGTGTTCGTTTCATCATGGAGGTTGCTTGGCAGGCTCACTTTGTAACTAACATGTTTATCCGTCCGACGGCAGAAGAATTGGAGTCGTTCGAACCGGATTTCGTGGTATACAACGCTTCGAAAGCTAAAGTAGAAAATTACAAAGAATTGGGTCTGAATTCGGAAACCGCAGTGGTTTTCAACCTGACTACCAAAGAGCAGGTAATCCTTAATACATGGTATGGCGGTGAAATGAAGAAGGGTATGTTCTCGATGATGAACTACTTTAACCCCTTGCGCGGCATCGCTTCGATGCACTGTTCAGCCAACACCAACATGGAAGGTACCGATTCCGCCATTTTCTTTGGTCTGTCCGGTACGGGTAAAACCACATTGTCTACCGACCCGAAGCGTAAGCTGATCGGGGATGATGAACACGGATGGGACGATGAAGGCATATTCAACTATGAAGGTGGTTGTTATGCGAAAGTCATCAATCTGGACAAGGAATCCGAGCCGGATATCTATAATGCTATCAAACGCGATGCCTTGTTGGAGAACGTGACGGTGGATGCCAACGGCAAGATTGATTTTGCAGACAAGAGCGTGACGGAAAATACCCGTGTGTCTTATCCTATCTATCATATTAACAACATCGTTAAGCCGGTATCGAAAGGTCCGCACGCACATCAGGTGATTTTCCTGTCGGCAGATGCGTTTGGCGTATTGCCTCCTGTTTCTATCCTGAGTCCGGAACAGGCTCAATACTACTTCCTGTCAGGATTTACAGCTAAATTGGCCGGTACAGAACGTGGTATCACCGAACCGACCCCGACTTTCTCCGCTTGTTTCGGTGCGGCATTCCTGTCATTGCATCCGACCAAATATGCAGAAGAATTGGTTAAGAAGATGAACAAGGTAGGTGCCAAGGCATATTTGGTGAATACAGGTTGGAACGGGACAGGTAAACGTATTTCCATCCGCGATACACGTGGTATTATCGATGCCATCTTGGATGGTTCTATCGAAAAAGCTCCTACGAAGACTATCCCGTATTTCGACTTCGTAGTTCCGACCGAGCTGCCGGGTGTTGATCCTCAGATTCTCGATCCACGTGACACCTACGCAGATGCTTCGCAGTGGGATGAAAAGGCAAAAGACCTCGCCGATCGTTTCATTAAGAACTTTGTGAAGTTCACTGGAAACGAGGCAGGTAAGGCATTAGTAGTAGCGGGTCCGAAACTGTAATTCAGGTAATAACTCCTATTATATAAAATATCCACTTCTGTAAGGTTAATCCCTGCGGAAGTGGATATTTTTATAACAGCAGTAAGATGTTTTCAAAATGCAGATATACTTCAAGTACGGTTTCATATATACTTCACCTGCCAACGAATATATACTGCAACGGCAAAGTAAGTATATATCCATTCCGGCGCAGTTGGTAATTGCGGATAATTCATAAAGTTTGTAGAGAAACATCTATTTTGTTCTGGTTTTTATCATTTCTCGCACGCGGGAGTTGAAATCGGCAAGTCCCGCCAGCTTTTCGAGGGTGATAGGCATGCGGTCGTTTTTGCCGGAAGGTTCATCTGTTCCCGTCCAGTCTTTCCATGTCAAGAGGCAGAACAGGGAGGAGGATTCTAATTGATGGCTGATAACAGGAATTTGGAGTTGTTCCAATGCGTGCGCCAGATATTCGGGCATCTCTCCGGAATACTCTACGCAGGCCAGCATGGGTGTGGAGCGTAGTAAGGCGGACAGATTCTTCAGAAGCTCAGCATACCAGAACTCATTATGGCGTTGATAAAAATAATGATCGTACAGTCGATTGATTGCCTGTCGGTCTTTCTCGTTCAGCTGGCGGAAAGCAGGAGTATTTCGCACGTTGATGTGCGGATGGTAGTGTTCGGGATTGTTGCAGTCGGCAATAAAGAGTACATTGCCAATGAGGGCATAGAGCTTGTCGCGGAGGGTGATATCGGCTTCCTCCGTTTTCCCGGCAAAATAGGCTTGTACTTTGGATTGGGTGTTGAACCTGGTTTTCAAGGCATACCTGCCATCAGGCAGGCGTTTCAGGAATCGGCAGCGTACTTCATGCCCCTTCTCACCGAACCATTTGTCGAGCAATTCATCGTCAATGGATGGGCGGGTCATCCGCTCTTCATCGAAACGGATGCCGAAGCTCTGTATTTCTTCTTTTGTCAGGGGCAGTGAGGGAATGAATTGCCCCAACGTTTCGTGTACACAGTGGGATGGAGTTCGCCATCTGTGGGAGAATTCCTGTATGTGTGGGATACAGTAGGCGGTAAAGTATTCGGATAGTTTCCGGATTAGGGTTTGCCACCATGGACCGGCATCTTCCGGAAAGTCACTCATGACAATGACCCCTACGCTCCGTCCGTAGGCACAGGCATCGAGCAGCTGGGTGTGAAGCAGGTATTGTGTGAAGTAATGGAACATGGTGTCTTGGAGACCGTGGGGGATGCGGGATGTCGTGTAAGACAGAAGCCATGCTTGGTTTTTGTGAAAGAAGTCATGGAAATCGGGCGTAGCGAGTATGTGCCTGCCTTCCTGTTCAAAGACGGTTCTTAGGTATTTTTGTTTCAACAAGCCTACCTTTTCGTAGTCCACTTTGGGAAGGGCATTGAGGGTGATTCGCTGTTTCTCGAATGCTTTCATCTCCTCTTCGTTTTTCAGTGCGGGAAGTTGTCGGAGGTCGGTGTAAAGGATATTGAGGGTGCAGGCGGATGTCTGTGTCGGGCAGATGTCATTGATGGACCGGATATGTACGATGCGCTGTCCTGTTTCGTAAGCCCAGCGGATGAATGCTTTTAAATCACCGAAGTCGCCTATGCCGCAACTTCCTTCCGACCGGAGCGAGCAAATCGGTATTGTAGTTCCCGTTATCCGGCATGGTGGATGGCGAAACAATACTTCGGCCTCTGCAGGCAGGTAGGTTTCTCCACGCTGGAGAGGTTGTATTTGGAAAATCCGGTTGGGGCGTTCCTCCCATTCTTCTACGGCTCCCGTTTCTTCGTTGACGGCTACGAACTTGTATTCGAAAGGCGATTTGAGGGTCGATGCGTCCAGTGTAAGTTGCCATACGTTGGATGCCACTTCCTGCATCCTTATCGGTCGGCAGTACTCCCAATTTCCTAATGCATTGCAACTTCCTATCAATCCTAATTGTTGCTTTTGCATGCGGAGTACAGGGCACAAGGCCCGGAAGGTGATACAACTTCCTATGTTGTTGTTGAGGCGGTTGGCCCCGGAAGGTGTGTAGGGCAGGTTGAATGCGGAACTGTAACGGTAATTTTCGGCAGGGAGGTCACGCCAGCAGTCATCAATGATATAATGTTGCTGTTGGGCGTTTCCGGGGTAGAGAGTATGTGGGATAGTTCCTAATTCCTTACGGATACATGTTCCGTTGCGGTAAATCCCGTAACAGTAGGAAAGGGGGTGCCCGTTTTCGGGTATTGAATGATTGCAGGTCCCTTGCCATTCGAAACCATTGCGTGTGGAAAGGGGGATAGTATGGGATTCATCCCCATGGAAAAGGACGCGCACCTCTTCTCCCCGGATGGTATGGTAACGGATGCGGAATGTCAGTTTCATGGCTTACATTATTTCCCTTTCTCTACAATCGAGGTGAGCGGATGACGGTTCCCTTCGATATGAGTAAGGAACGCCTTGGCCGAACCGAAGCTCAAGTACAGATCCAAACGGACGGGGAGGTGGTTGCGGTCATCGGTGACATAGAACGTGATGACTTCCTTTTCTTTCCCATTGACGTATTCTACCAGCGAGAACACTAAACAGCGGTATGTCACACCGTTCTCGCCGGTATATTTTTCTTTCCCCCGGTAGATTAGCGTTTCTTTTTCCACTTCCTTTCCGGTAGCCATCGAAAAAAGTATTTTTCTCCCGGGTTTGTAATCCTTCGGGTCATACGAACGTGCCTGGAGCAGGATGCTCAGCATGTCGTATACACATTCGTCCATCTCGTCATGCTTTTTTGTGGTGTTGCCTTTTAGCGTGCGTTGTTGGTTCACAATGCACTTTCCGTCCTTATAGCTGAACTTCACTTCGTCTACGGTATAACGCTTGCCTTCTTCGGCTCCTTTACGGAAATACAGGGGCTCCAGTTGTCGGCTGGTGATGCATGTCAGCGTATCGCGCATCTTGAAAAAGAGGTCGATTTTCTTGTTCGTGTACGACTCCAGTTCAGTGCGCAGGCAGGGTTCCCCGTTGTATTTGTCTTCATTGACGGTCATTTTTGCCCATCCGGCATTTATCCATATAAATTTCCAGTTGAATTTCAGTTCGTAGTTCAATATCTCACCGGGTTTGATCGCATCGTTCTCCGCTCCGCATTGGGCTTTTACGGCTAAGCTTCCTGCCAGCAAATACAGGCAAAATAAGATTTTCTTCATCATGATGTCGTCAGTCCTAATTTTTTGGCTCGTTCTATGTTTTTTTCCTTCACGGACGACTTCGTTTCGTCCGGTTTCTGCTTTTTTATGTCGTCCGGCTTTTGCTTGTCGGGTGGAATGGCATGAAGGTCCCATGTCTCTTCGAATTCAAAGTTTGCCTTCATCTCCCACACTTTCGGAAAATAGAACACTTCTTCGGGTTGGAGTTTCTCCGTATAGTTCCCGGTATCCCATTTCCCGTTGTTGTTTGTATCATTGAACAGGCGGATGTAATACTTCGTGGAAGGCTGAAGGAAGTAGAAATCACATGTCTGCTTACTCGTTACGGGCTGTTGTCTCACTACGGCATCGTTGCCGTTCAGGAGCTGCACGATGGCGTGCGGGCCGGCTCCCACGATGTTCAGATATAGGGTGCCGTATTCTTCCATTGTTTTTACTTTCAGTTTGTTTTCTACCTTGTCGGTATGCAGTCCGTATATACCTTCGAAAGCAAGCGAATCAATACGGAGCTGGTATTCCTGTCCCGGTTGCCAGTTGGCAAGGATTTCGTACTTGCGTGCCACGACTGTATCGCTCCGGAAGATAAACGGGATATCCTTCCATACTGAGTCGACCATTGTAGACATGTGGATGGCTGATGTGTCAATGTATGCCAGGGGTTCCTCAAAAGAGAGGGTGATGTTCCGGTTGATGTCGAGTGTGGTAGGGGCATCCACATTGATTTTGAGGAAAGACGTTTCCACCGCCAATGTGTCTCCCTCTTTTTCCTTTTTCTTCCGTTCTTTTTTCCGTTCTTTTTCCGCCTTTTTTCCGGCATCTTCCTGCATGGCAAGGCGTCGTTCGCGTGGAATTTTGTTCACCATGCGCAAAGTGTCGATGGTAGGTACCAGCTTTCCCAAAGTATCGGTTGAAAGATAACCCAATTCGATAGTCAGTGTGTCCCGTTCACATAAAAGTGTGTCTTTGATCCAATACATGATTGTATCGTTCCGCTGGTTGGCTTCCATTATCAGCTGTTTGTCATCGAAGTCAAGCCCTTTCAGTGTGGGAAGGGTATCGGCTTTCGTACTGAAGTAAAGCATGAACCGTTTGGTTTCAGGACGTTCGCTCTTCATGAGGTATTGCAGGGTGCTTTCCTCCTTGAACGCACGCAATATGATGTTATCGGGCATGAAATGGGTATAGTGCACTTCATAGATGGTGTCTATTTTCGTTGTGTCCATTTTGTTCCATACGGTATCTTTGCGTGTGGCAGGCTCTATGCTGGGAATAATAATCGAGTCGGTGAACGCTATCTTCTCCGTTTTCGAGTCAAACAAGTAATTCTGGTTCCCATCCTGGAGGGCATAGATGCGGTATTTGCCGGGTGCCACACCCTTCACAGTAAACTGGCCCCGGCTGTCTGTACGCGAGATGCGGTCGAAGGGGCGTGTGGTGAATGCCGTGTCGTTCAAATCTTTATGTAATCCAACCAAGATACTTTTGATGGGTTCCAGATCTTCAGCGTTCAATACAATTCCCGAAACCTCCATGGTATCAATGGTGGGCCCTGTAGAGAAAGCAAACGCGAACTGCCCCATCGGATTACTTTCGTTGTTGTCCACGATGGCATCCCCAAAATCAATGGTGTATGTGGTGTTTGCTATCAGCGTGTCGGCAAATTTCACCACCACCCGTTTCCCGTTGGTCCCCACATCGGGTTGATTGAGCTGGGGGGGTGAAATAATCACTTTTTCAGAGGCATTTTGCAAGTTAATGAATTCATCAAACTCGATAGATATGTTTTTACGCGTGTTGTTGATGGCATTTGGCTCGGGCGTGGAACGCACGAACTTGGGGGGATCTTCATCATACGGTCCCCCATCTGGCGACCCGATGCTGGCGCACGCAAACACAATGGCACTCACCATCAGCAGGGCAAGGTATCTGGGTATGGGTTTCATCCGTTTTATGAGTTGAGTTTCAACATTTCTTCCATGTAGTCACGATTGTTGCTTAGGCGAGGCACCTTGTGCTGTCCGCCCAATTTCCCTTTTTGCTTCAACCAGTCGTGGAACAATCCCGGACGTGCAACTATCAGTTCTGGCTCCTGCAAAGTGATGTCCTTGTGGCGTTTTGCCTCGTAATCGGAATTGATTTCCTGTAAAGACAGATCCAGCACATGGCGGAATTTCTCCACCGAATCGGGCATCACACTAAATTCGATCAGCCATTGGTGGCGGCACTTTGCATTGGCATCCATGAAGACGGGGGCAGCCGAGTATTCCAATACCTGTGCGCCTGTGGCAACACATGCTTTCATCAACCCTTTTTCGGCATTGTCTACCATCAGTTCCTCGCCGAAGGCATTGATGAAATGTTTCGTACGCCCCGTAATGATGAATTTGTATGGATCCTTTTGTGTAAATTTCACCGTATCTCCCAAAATATAGCGCCACAATCCGCATGACGTACTGATAACCATGGCGTAATTCCTTCCTGGTTCGATACCGGTCAGAGGCACGGTTTCCGGATGCGGCAGGTCTATTTCTTCCAGTGGAATGAACTCGTAGAACACGTCGTAGTCAACCATAAGCAGCATTGCGGAATCGGTAAGGTCATTCTGTAGACCGAAAAATCCTTCACTGGCGTTGTATGTTTCCATATAGTGCATCAATGGACTGTTTATCAAGTTCCTGTATTGCTCACGGTAAGGAGCGAAGCAGACTCCTCCGTGGAAAAACACTTCCAGATTCGGCCATATCTCGTTCAAGTGTGTGGCACCTGTTTTTTCCAATATCCGCTTGATGACTGCAAGCATCCATGAAGGTACCCCGGACAGATTGGTTACATCCTCGTGCATCGTGGTATCGGCGATGCGTTCCACTTTTTCCTCAAAGTCTTCCAAAAGGGCAATTTCTTTGCTGGGAACACGGATCAGGTTCACTAATGGATTGATATTCTGTATCAAGATTGCTGAAAGATCACCCACCAGACTATCTTTCACATTGTAGTTGGGGCTGTGACTGCCTCCTAATATTAGCCCTTTTCCCGAAAAGAACCTGCTTTTTGGATTCGAACGCAGGTACAAAGCCACTGCATCGGTTCCTCCTTTGTAATGGATATGCCGCAAACCGTCCTTGCTCACAGGGATGAACTTGCTTTTGTCATTAGTGGTACCCGATGACTTGGCATACCAAATCACCCGCCCAGGCCAAAGGACATTTTTCTCGCCGTGGCGCATCCGGTCTACATGATTTTTTATATCGTCATATTGTTGAAGAGGCACGCGCTGGAAATCAGTGTATGAATGGATACATGCATAATTGTAACGCCTCCCCCATTCGGTTTCAGCGGCATGATGTATCAGTCTCCGGAAAACTTTCTCCTGAATCGCTTCTGTCTCTTTGGCATATAAGTCAATTTCCTTCTGTCGGGAAACGAATAATTTCTCAATCAACTTTGTTGAAACCATTGGCTATTTCTTTTACTCTCGTTATTCCGATATTGCAAATTTAGGCGATTTCTTGTTTTTGCCGTGTATTTTTGTGTTAGAAAAGACAAATCTGCAATTTTTTCTTCTAACTTTACCACACGGATATAAAAAACAAGACCATGCAAGCCTCGGGGGAAGCAGGTGAAGGCGTGTTCCGGTCAATTTGTGTAGAGTTACAAAATAGGATAGTATTAAATTTACTTTTTTAGTTCCGGGTAGCTGATACGTGTGTGATACATTGTCTTCAATTTTTCTTTGAACACGGATTTGATGGTTGCTATGTCTTTGAAAGTAATGGGACATTCTTTGAAATAGCCTTCTTGTACTTGGGTGTCTATGATTTTTTCCACCAGACCGGAGATACTTTCTTCCGTATATTCGGGTAGGCTGCGTGAGGCAGCTTCTACCGAGTCTGCCATCATCAGGATGGCCTGTTCTTTTGTGAAAGGATTCGGGCCGGGATAGCGGAACATTTCCTTGTCCACTTCTTCACCAGGGTGTTCGTTTTGGTAAGAGATATAGAAATACTTGGTCAGTCCCTTTCCATGGTGGGTGCGGATAAAATCCTTGATGACTTTGGGCAGGTTGTTTTTGTCTGCCAGCTTCAGCCCATCAGCCACATGGTTGATTACGATTTGTGCGCTTTGCTTGTAGTTCAACTGGTCGTGTGGGTTTACGCCCGACTGGTTTTCGGTGAAAAAAGCGGGATTCAGCATTTTGCCTATGTCATGGTACATGGCGCCGGTACGCACTAGTTGGCTGTTCGCTTCAATGCGGTTGGCTGCAGCCGCAGCCAGGTTGGCAAGTTGTAGGGAATGGTTGAATGTGCCCGGTGCCACTTCCGACATTTCACGCATCAGTCTGTTGTTGATGTTCGAAAGTTCCACCAAGGTTACATTCGATGTAAATCCGAAAATCTTTTCGAGAATGAACAACAGCGGATAGGTGAACAGCAACAGGATACCGTTCAAGATGAGATAGATGTACATGTAGGTATTTAATTGCGAAATGTCGTTCACATGGGTCAGGTCGAGTGCCAGGTATGATAGGCAATAGGAAAGGGTTACCATTAAGGCGCAACGCACCAGTTGCGAGCGTTGCGACAATTCGCGAAGGTTATAGATGCTTACCATGCCCGCTATGGTTTGCAGGAGGATGAACTCGTGCGGGGTACGCAGGCAGATGGAACAGAGCAGGACAGCAATGATGTGAGCCATGAAGGCGGTGCGTGAGTCAAGAAATATCCGGACTATCATTGGAAGCATGGTGAAAGGGATGATGTAGACGCTCAAATAGGCGTGAGACACCATGACCGATGATACCACGGGGAAAAAGATGATCAGGAAAAACAGCAGACTAAGGCTTTCCCGTTTTTGGTAATAATCGTGTCGGAATAGCGCCAGGTAAATCATGAAGCAGCTGATTAGGATGGATACGAAAAGAATTTGTCCCAGCAAAATAAGTCGTTTCTCTGTAGTCGTTTCGCTGCGCTTGTCCCATTCTTTCTGGAGTGATTTCAGAATATCGTAGGTGTGCTGGTTCACGATTTCACCCCTGTCGATGATTTTCTGGCCGTTCATCACAAAGCCGTTTGCCCATGAGATACTGGAAAGCAGGTCCTGTTTGGCAGATTCAGACTTGTCGGTGTCGTAAACAAGATTGGGTGCCAAATAGTTATTCAGATTGCACCGTTGCAACAAGGTTTTGCTGTAGCGTGCTGTGTCCGAGTTGACCAATGTTTGGTATGCCCGTTGTGTGCTGTAAATCTCGCTGGTGCTTTGTAAGATGGAGGTGTTTTTGTTGACAATCCGGATACTTAGGGTGCTGTCTTTACGCAGCTGGGTCAGTTGTTCGGAAGCCATAATTCCTTTATCATAGATGTTTTTCAACATGCGCTTGATGTAGTGCGGGTAGGTCGGGTCGGGGATGATTTGTCGCAGCTGTTTGTTGTAGTCTGCTTCGAATTGTTCTATTGCCTGTTCGCCCGTCTTTTCCACAAACTGGAAATATGGGTGGTAATTGGACATGATGCTGTCTTGCTCATATCGTACTTCCTCTTCGCCTTTGTAGATGGGAAAGTCGAACGAAGCTTGAAGTAATCCGTATTTCCACGGTTTGTTGATGTCAAATTGATAATTAAACTGTCCTTCTCGTGGGAGGAAATAGGTTATAATGGCTACGGCGGCAAGGAAAATGCCACATTTATATAAAAATTTCTTGGACGAAAAACGTCTTTCTGTTTGGAGACTTTTCATGAGAATCAGATATTTTGGACGCAAAATAAGGAAAAAACGGGAATTTTCGCTTATTTTTGCGACATATTTTTAGAAGGAACCACGATGGCAGAAAGAAAAGTAAGAGTCCGTTTTGCCCCGAGTCCTACGGGGCCGTTGCATATAGGAGGTGTACGCACCGCATTGTATAATTATTTGTTCGCCCGCCAGCAGGGAGGGGAGTTTGTGTTCCGCATCGAAGATACGGATTCTGCTCGCTTTGTCCCCGGAGCGGAAGAATACATACTCGATTCGTTCAAATGGCTGGGTATTCAGTTCGATGAAGGGGTGGGATTAGGAGGAGATTACGGTCCTTACCGCCAGTCTGAACGTCGTGACATCTACAAGAAATATGTGCGGATGCTGCTTGACGAAGGTAAGGCTTATATGGCTTTCGATACACCGGAGGAACTGGAGGCAAGGCGTAAGGCGGTTTCCAATTTTCAATATGATGCCTCTACCCGTATGTCAATGCGTAACTCGCTGACCTTGCCGCCGGAGGAGGTAGACCGTTTGATGGCCGAGGGCCGGCAATACGTAGTACGTTTCCGTGTCGAGCCGGGCGAAAGCGTGCATGTGAACGATATTATTCGTGGGGATGTGGTTGTCAATTCTTCTATTTTGGATGACAAAGTATTGTATAAGTCGGTAGATGAGTTGCCTACTTACCATTTGGCGAACATCGTAGACGACCATTTGATGGAAATCTCCCACGTCATCCGTGGGGAAGAATGGTTGCCTTCGGCTCCTTTGCATGTATTGCTTTACCGGGCTTTCGGTTGGGAAGATACGATGCCCCGATTTGCGCACCTGCCCCTGTTGTTGAAGCCGGACGGGAAAGGAAAATTGAGCAAACGCGATGGAGACCGCTTGGGGTTCCCTGTATTTCCGTTGGAATGGCATGACCCAAAGAGCGGAGAATTGTCCTCGGGTTACCGTGAGGCTGGTTACTTGCCTGATGCCGTCATCAATTTTTTGGCCCTTCTGGGTTGGAATCCTGGAACCGACCAGGAAATCATGTCGATGGACGAACTTATACACCTGTTTGATCTGCATCGTTGTAGCAAAGCGGGCGCCCGGTTTGATTATGAGAAAGGCAGATGGTTCAATCATGAGTATATATTGATGAAAAGTAATGAAGATATAGCTTCATTATTCATGCCCGTTCTAAAAGAACACGGTATTGATGCCCCTGTGGAAACGGTGGTGGCCGTGGTAGGTATGATGAAAGGGAGAGTCAGCTTCATCAATGACCTGTGGGATACTTGTAAGTTCTTCTTTGTGGCTCCTGCAGAATATGATGGGAATACCGTAAGGAAACGCTGGAAAGAAGATTCGGCGCGGTGTATGACTGAGCTTGCCGACTTGTTGGAGTCGTTGGATGACTTTTCTTTGGCACACCAAGAAGAAGTGGTGATGAAGTGGATTGCTGACCGGGGATACCATACAGGCAATATCATGAACGCCTTTCGCCTTGCTTTGGTAGGCGAAGGCAAGGGGCCCCATATGTTCGACATCTCATCTGTATTGGGTAAGGAGGAGACTGTTAGGCGTATGCGCCGCGCTGTAGAGGTGCTCAAATAAGTTAGGGGATGGTTTACAATTTGATAATTGACATCTATATTTGTGCAGTCCGTGTGGCTGCACTTTTCAGTGCTAAGGTGGCACGGATGTGGAAAGGGGAAAAGGAAGCATTTGGTGTGTTGGAAAAACGGATTGATCGGAACGCACAGTATATATGGTTCCATGCCGCGTCATTAGGTGAGTTCGAGCAGGGACGTCCGCTTATTGAACGGATACGTGAGGAATATCCCCAATATAAAGTTCTGCTGACGTTTTTCTCCCCTTCGGGTTATGAAGTGCGCAAAAATTACAAGGGTGCCGATGTGGTGTGTTATTTGCCCCTTGACACCCCGCGTAATGCTGCAAGGTTCCTTGCCTTGGTGTGTCCCCGCATGGCTTTTTTTATCAAATATGAATTTTGGCACAACTATTTAAAAGTCTTGCATCGGGACGGTATCCCCACCTATAGCGTGAGTTCCATTTTCCGACCGAGGCAGATATTCTTCCGCTGGTATGGAGCAGGTTATCGCAATGTCCTGAAGTGTTTCACTCATTTGTTTGTACAGAATGAAGAGTCGGTGCGCTTGTTACAAGGCATTGGCGTAACCAACACGACCATTGTAGGCGACACACGTTTTGACCGTGTACTTGATATTTGCCGGCAGGCGGAGGAACTTCCCTTGTTGGAAGTTTTCAAAGGCGGGAATCAGTTTACTTTGGTGGCCGGTAGTTCATGGACGGCTGATGAAGACCTTCTCATCCCTTATTTCAATACACATCCGGAGATGAAGCTCGTCATTGCTCCCCATGTAATAGATGAATCCCATTTGCAGGAAATAGAAGGTAAGCTTGCTCGTCCTGTCGTGCGTTATACACAAGCCACCGGTGAGGTACTCCGCCATGCAGACTGCCTGCTTATTGATTGCTTCGGTCTTCTGTCGTCTATATATCGTTATGGCGAGATTGCTTACGTTGGCGGAGGGTTTGGTGCGGGTATTCACAACACGCTTGAAGCTGCTGTTTATGGCATTCCTGTCCTTTTTGGTCCCAATAATGGAAAATTCCGTGAAGCACAGGGATTGAAGACCTGCGGAGGGGGGTTCGAAATCTGGAATGAAACGGGTTTTCGTGCATTGATAGACCGTTTTTTTGCCGATCGGGCATATCTGTCTGTTTCGGGAAAGGCTGCGGGTGGTTATGTCAGGGCTAATGCCGGTGCTTTAGACAAAGTTATGGGTATTATTCGTTTGTAACCGGAACAGGCAGATAGATGGAACGTGGCTGATGTTATATACTTTAGTCTGTTTCCTGTGTTTTTGTGGGTGCTTCCATAATTTTTATGGAAAAAACTATTTGTGTATTAAAAAGTTATTTGTAATTTTGCAGACCAAAAATATGAAATTGGATTTGAAGTAAAGAAATATCAATAAATAATTTAAAAATCAAAACAAAATGCCTACTATTCAACAGTTAGTAAGAAAAGGAAGAAAGGCTTTGGTCAGCAAGAGTAAATCGCCCGCATTGGACTCATGTCCTCAAAGACGTGGTGTGTGTGTGCGTGTTTACACTACGACCCCCAAAAAGCCGAATTCTGCGATGCGCAAAGTTGCGCGTGTGCGTTTGACAAATTCCAAAGAGGTGAACTCTTACATTCCGGGTGAGGGACACAACTTGCAGGAACACTCTATTGTTTTGGTACGTGGAGGCCGTGTGAAAGACTTGCCCGGTGTGCGTTATCATATCGTGCGTGGAACTTTGGATACAGCCGGTGTGGCGGGTCGTACCCAAAGACGTTCCAAATATGGCGCCAAACGTCCGAAGCCGGGACAGGCTCCTGCGGCAAAAGGTAAGAAGTAATGTTGGCTTTATTTAAGATTTAACTTTTATATTAATTCGTTTTGGTTTGCAGGAAAAGCTTTAAGGTTGAGTAAATGTCTCGGAGGAGACGTTGAAGCAAACGAAGGTGCAGCCCCAAACTAAAATTATTATCAAATAAAATGAGAAAAGCAAAACCTAAAAAACGTGTAATTCTCCCGGATCCCGTATTTAACGACCAGAAGGTGTCGAAATTTGTGAATCACCTGATGTATGACGGGAAAAAGAATACAGCTTACAGTATTTTTTATAGTGCGTTGAAGTTGGTGGAAACCAAACTTCCGGGCGAAGAAAAATCTGCATTGGACGTGTGGAAAAAAGCTTTGGATAATGTAACCCCTCAGCTGGAGGTAAAATCCCGTCGTATTGGTGGGGCGACTTTCCAAGTTCCGACCGAAGTTCGTCCGGATCGCAAGGAGTCTATTTCGATGAAGAATCTGATAACATATGCTCGCAAACGGGGCGGAAAGTCTATGGCTGAAAAATTGTGTGCTGAAATTCTGGATGCGTATAATGAACAAGGTGGTGCGTTTAAGCGTAAGGAAGATATGCACCGTATGGCCGAAGCTAACCGTGCTTTCGCTCACTTCAGGTTCTAACAATAATTAAATGAGGAATTAAGATGGCTAAACATGATTTGCATTTGACCCGTAACATCGGTATTATGGCTCACATCGATGCCGGAAAGACCACTACGTCTGAACGTATCTTGTATTATACTGGTTTGACCCACAAGATTGGTGAAGTACACGATGGCGCCGCTACGATGGACTGGATGGAACAGGAGCAGGAACGTGGTATTACGATCACTTCTGCTGCTACAACCACTTACTGGAACTATGCAGGCAAGAAATATAAAATCAATCTGATTGACACTCCGGGACATGTGGACTTCACCGCCGAGGTTGAGCGTTCCTTGCGTGTATTGGATGGAGCTGTTGCTACCTATTGTGCCGTGGGAGGAGTTGAGCCCCAATCGGAAACCGTGTGGCGCCAAGCTGACAAATACAATGTCCCGCGTATCGGTTATGTGAACAAAATGGATCGTTCTGGTGCAGATTTCTTTGAGGTTGTGCGTCAGATGAAAGATGTTTTGGGTGCTAATCCGTGTCCGGTTGTTATTCCCATTGGTGCGGAAGAGAACTTTAAAGGTGTGGTTGACCTGATTAAAATGAAGGCAATCTATTGGCATGATGAAACTATGGGGGCCGATTATGAAATAGACGATATTCCGTCGAATTTGGTAAGTGAGGCTCAGGAGTGGCATGACAAGATGTTGGAAAAAGTGGCGGAGTTCGATGAATCGTTAATGGAAAAGTATTTCGATGATCCAACAACGATTACAGATGAGGAGGTTTTGCGTGCCTTGCGTGCAGGTACTTTGAAAATGGAAATCGTTCCGATGTTGTGTGGTTCTTCCTTTAAAAATAAAGGAGTCCAGACTTTGTTGGATTATGTTTGCGCATTTTTGCCTTCTCCGTTGGACACTCCGAATATTATAGGTACCAATCCCGTAACTGGTGCGGAAGAAGACCGTAAACCAGAAGAAGAGGAAAAGACATCTGCTTTGGCATTTAAGATTGCCACCGATCCGTATGTGGGGCGTTTGACTTTCTTCCGTGTATATTCTGGTAAAGTTGAGGCGGGTTCTTATGTCTATAATTCCCGTTCAGGCAAGAAGGAGCGTGTGTCCCGTCTGTTCCAGATGCATTCAAACAAACAAAATCCCGTAGACGTAATTAGTGCGGGGGATATCGGTGCAGCTGTTGGTTTCAAGGATATCCGTACGGGTGATACATTGTGTGACGAGGCAGCTCCCATTGTGTTGGAATCGATGGATTTCCCCGAACCGGTAATTGGTATTGCGGTGGAACCGAAAACCCAGAAAGATTTGGACAAGTTGTCTAATGGTCTTGCCAAATTGGCTGAAGAAGATCCGACTTTTACAGTCCGTACCGATGAACAGACCGGTCAGACTATAATCTCCGGTATGGGTGAGTTGCATTTGGATATCATTATTGATCGTTTGAAACGTGAGTTTAAGGTGGAATGTAACCAAGGTCGTCCGCAGGTTAACTATAAAGAAGCTATTACGAAAACAGTCGAGCTTCGTGAGGTTTACAAGAAACAATCTGGTGGGCGTGGTAAGTTTGCCGATATCATTGTGAGCGTAGGCCCGATAGACGAGGATTGGAAGCAAGGTGGTTTGCAATTTATTGATGAAGTGAAAGGGGGTAATGTGCCTAAAGAATTTATTCCTTCGGTGCAGAAAGGTTTTCAGACAGCGATGAAAAATGGTGTGTTGGCTGGATTCCCGGTTGATTCATTGAAGGTTATTCTGAAAGATGGTTCTTTCCATCCTGTAGACTCTGACCAGTTGTCGTTTGAAATATGTGCTATTCAAGCGTATAAGAATGCATGTGTGAAGGCGGGTCCCGTTTTGCTGGAGCCAATTATGAAGTTGGAAGTGGTTACTCCGGAAGAAAACATGGGTGATGTTATTGGTGATTTGAACAAACGTCGCGGTCAGGTGGAAGGTATGGAAACGAGTCGTTCGGGTGCACGGATTGTGAAGGCAATGGTGCCGTTAGCTGAAATGTTTGGTTATGTGACTGCATTGCGTACAATTACTTCGGGTCGTGCAACATCTTCGATGAGTTATGACCATCATGCTCAAGTTTCTTCGTCCATTGCCAAAGCTGTATTGGAAGAGGTGAAAGGACGCACTGATTTGGTATAATGTGGTTTTTGAAGCTGATGAGGGTTAGCGAATGACTCTTAACCCTCAAGCTTCACTTTATTGTTGAATTAAAAATAAGTGAAATGAGTCAGAAAATTAGGATTAAATTGAAATCTTATGACCACAACTTGGTAGATAAGTCTGCGGAAAAGATTGTGAAGACAGTAAAGGCGACAGGTGCGATTGTAAGTGGTCCGATACCATTGCCTACTCACAAACGTATCTTTACTGTAAACCGTTCGACTTTCGTGAATAAGAAATCACGTGAGCAGTTTGAGTTGTCTTCTTATAAAAGATTGGTTGATATCTATAGCTCAACTGCGAAGACGGTGGATGCGTTGATGAAATTGGAATTGCCGAGTGGAGTAGAGGTAGAAATTAAAGTTTAATGATTAAATTTGATTGAAATGCCAGGATTATTAGGAAGAAAAATCGGAATGACATCCGTTTTCAGTGCCGATGGAAAGAATGTGCCATGCACTGTTATCGAAGCTGGTCCCTGTGTAGTTACTCAGATTAAAAGTGTGGAAAAAGATGGCTATTCAGCTGTTCAGGTAGGTTTTCAAGACAAGAAGGAAAAACATACCACCCGTCCGCTGATGGGTCACTTTAAAAAAGCTGGAGTAACTCCGAAGAGACACTTGGCCGAGTTCAGAGATTTCTCAGAGGAATTGAATTTAGGGGATACGATTACTGTAGAACTGTTCAATGATACTGCCTATGTGGATGTGGTTGGAATTTCCAAAGGTAAAGGATTCCAAGGTGTTGTTAAGCGGCATGGATTCGGAGGAGTAGGAGAATCTACCCACGGACAACATAACCGTGCCCGTAAGCCAGGTTCTATCGGTGCTTGTTCTTATCCTGCAAAAGTATTTAAAGGAATGCGTATGGGGGGACGAATGGGATGCGATAGAGTGACCACTCATAATTTGCAGGTATTGAAAGTGATACCTGAACATAACTTGTTGTTGATTAAGGGGTCTGTCCCAGGTTACAAAGGTTCAATCGTAATAATTGAGAAATGATGGAAGTGAATGTTTTAAATATCAAAGGAGAGGATACCGGAAGAAAGGTTGCTTTGAATGAGGCGATTTTTGGTATTACTCCGAATGACCATGTTATCTACTTGGCCGTTAAACAATATATGGCCAATCAGCGTCAAGGAACTCATAAATCAAAAGAACGAAGCGAAATCAGTGGGTCTACCCGTAAGTTAGGCCGCCAAAAAGGCGGTGGCGGTGCACGTCGTGGTGATATTAATTCCCCTCTTTTGGTGGGCGGTGCACGTGTGTTCGGTCCTAAGCCTCGTGATTACAGCTTTAAATTGAACAAAAAGGTGAAACTTCTGGCACGCAAGTCTGCCTTGTCTTATAAAGCTCAGACTAATAGCATTATCATTGTAGAGGATTTTTCATTTGAAGTCCCTAAAACAAAAGATTTCATAAATATTGTAAACAATCTTAATGTGGCGGATAAGAAGTTGCTCATGGTTTTGCCGGAAGCAAATAAAAATGTATATTTGTCGGCTCGTAATCTGAAACGTGCAAATATGGCAATTGCTTCTGCGCTGAACACTTATACGGTGTTGAACGCGGATACTCTTGTCATTACAGAGAACGCATTGAAAGCAATTGAAGAAACCTTGGTTAAATGAGAAAGGAGGCTGTGTGATATGGGAATTATTGTAAAACCGTTGGTTACGGAAAAGATGACGGCTATATCAGAAAAGATGGGTAATCGTTTTGGATTTATTGTCCGTCCGGAGTATAATAAATTGGAAATTAAGCGTGAAGTAGAGGCTATGTATAATGTTACTGTGGTAGATGTAAACACGATGCGTTATCAAGGGAAGAGTAAGAGCCGTTATACGAAATCCGGTTTAATCAAAGGGCGCACGAATGCTTATAAAAAGGCAATTGTGACTTTGAAAAAGGGTGATACGATTGATTTTTATAGTAATATTTAAAGAAGATGGCAGTACGTAAATTTAAGCCCACAACACCAGGGCAGAGGCATAAAATTATTGGTACTTTTGAAGAAATTACTGCGTCGGTACCAGAAAAATCTCTTGTGTATGGGAAACGTTCCACGGGGGGGCGTAATAATGTAGGTAAGATGACCATGCGCTACATTGGTGGTGGCCATAAAAGAAAATACCGTATCATTGATTTCAAGAGAAACAAAGATGGTATTCCGGCAGTGGTGAAGACAATTGAATACGATCCGAACCGTTCGGCGCGTATTGCATTGCTATTCTATGCTGATGGTGAAAAAAGGTATATCATCGCTCCTAACGGATTGCAGGTAGGTAGTACATTGGTTTCCGGGGCAGATGCAGCACCTGAGATCGGTAACGCTCTTCCTTTGGAGAACATCCCTGTGGGTACAGTCATTCATAATATTGAATTGTATCCGGGGCAAGGTGCTGTCTTGGTAAGATCGGCTGGTAATTTTGCTCAGTTGACTTCTCGTGAAGGCAAGTATTGTATTATCAAATTACCTTCGGGTGAAGTAAGGAAAATTTTGAGTGCTTGCAAAGCTACTGTCGGAAGTGTAGGTAATTCGGATCATGCTTTGGAATCTTCTGGTAAAGCGGGACGCTCCCGCTGGTTAGGACGTCGTCCGCATAACCGAGGTGTTGTTATGAATCCTGTAGATCATCCGATGGGAGGTGGTGAAGGACGTCAGTCCGGAGGTCATCCAAGGTCGCGTAAGGGATTGTATGCGAAGGGCTTGAAGACGAGGGCACCTAAGAAACAGTCTTCTAGATATATCATAGAAAGAAGAAAATGATTAAATACAGATTTAATTGAGTAAATTATGAGTCGTTCGTTAAAAAAAGGTCCATATATTAATGTAAAACTTGAAAAGAAGGTACTGGCTATGAATGAGAGTGGTAAGAAGTCGGTTATTAAGACATGGGCCAGGGCTTCGATGATTTCGCCTGATTTTGTTGGGCATACAATTGCAGTTCATAATGGAAATAAATTTATTCCTGTCTATGTTACGGAGAATATGGTGGGACATAAGTTGGGTGAGTTCGCTCCAACGCGTACGTTCCGAGGCCATGCCGGCAATAAGAAAAAGTAAAAGGCGGGAGCTTGTTGAATATAAAGTGAATTAAAATAATGGGAGCGAGAAAAAGAATATCGGCTGAAAAAAGGAAAGAAGCCCGTAGAACCCTATATTTCGCAAAATTACGGAATATACCAAGTTCTCCGCGTAAAATGCGTCTCGTGGCTGACATGATTCGTGGAATGGAAGTGAATCGTGCGCTTGGTGTTTTGAAATTTTCTTCTAAAGAGGCTTCGGCAAAAGTGGAAAAGTTGTTGCGTTCTGCTATTGCAAATTGGGAACAGAAGAACGAACGAAAGGCAGAGGATGGTGAACTCTTTGTAACGAAAATTTATGTTGATGAAGGTGTTACGTTGAAAAGGATGAGGCCGGCTCCACAGGGCAGGGGTTACAGAATTCGCAAACGTTCTAATCATGTGACTCTGTTTGTTGATTCTAAAAATGCTAATGATAAAAATTAAATAGATGGGACAGAAAGTTAATCCGATAAGCAACCGTTTAGGAATTATCAGAGGATGGGATTCTAATTGGTACGGTGGCAAGAATTATGGTGATGCTTTGCTGGAAGACAGCAAAATTCGTAAATATTTGAACGCTAGGCTTACAAAAGCTAGCGTTTCGCGAATTATAATTGAACGTACCCTGAAGCTGGTGACGATTACAGTATGTACTGCCCGTCCGGGTATTATCATTGGTAAAGGAGGCCAGGAAGTTGATAAGTTAAAAGAGGAGTTGAAAAAAATTACGGATAAGGATATTCAAATTAATATTTTTGAAGTAAAAAGGCCTGAATTGGATGCTGTAATTGTTGCAAATAATATTGCTCGTCAGGTAGAAGGGAAGATCGCTTATCGCCGTGCTATTAGGATGGCTATAGCCAATACTATGCGTATGGGGGCTGAAGGTATAAAGGTGTTGATTTCCGGTCGTTTAAATGGTGCGGAGATGGCTCGGTCGGAAATGTATAAGGAAGGTCGTACGCCTTTGCATACTTTTCGTGCGGATGTAGATTATTGTCATACGGAGGCTTTGACAAAAGTCGGGCTATTGGGTGTTAAAGTGTGGATTTGTCGGGGTGAGGTATATGGAAAACGTGAGTTGGCTCCCAATTTCACTCAAGGTAAAGATAATGGTCAGGGTAGAAGTGGAAGTGGCAAGAATTTCCGCAGAAAAAAAAATAATAATCGCTAACGAATTTGAATTTTAGGAATCATGTTACAACCGAAAAAGACAAAATTCAGAAGACAGCAGAAAGGTCGAGCTAAAGGTAATGCTCAGCGGGGCCATCAGTTAGCTTTTGGTACTTTTGGTATCAAATCATTACAGACTAAGTGGATTACGGGACGCCAGATAGAAGCGGCTCGTGTTGCTGTGACTAGATATATGCAACGTCAGGGTCAAATATGGATTCGTATTTTCCCGGATAAACCAATTACCCGTAAACCTGCTGATGTCCGTATGGGTAAAGGTAAAGGTAATCCGGAAGGTTTTGTTGCTCCTGTGACTCCGGGGCGTATTCTGATTGAGGTGGAAGGTGTTTCTTTTGATGTGGCTAAAGAAGCTTTACGCCTTGCGGCGCAAAAACTTCCTGTTATAACTAAGTTTATTGTTAGACGTGATTACGATGCAAGTCAAAATGCTTAATTGATTATGAAAATTGCAGAAATTAGAGAAATAGTAACCAATGAATTGATTGAAAGAATTCAGACGGAAGTTGCCAATTATAACCAAATGGTTTTGAATCATTCGATTTCCCCATTGGAGAATCCCATGCAGATTAGAACTCTGCGACGGACAATTGCTCGTATGAAGACAGAATTGCGTCAAAGGGAGCTTAACAACAAATAAAAGGTCTTATAATGGAAGTTAGAAATTTAAGAAAAGAAAGAACGGGTGTTGTGGTGAGCAACAAGATGGATAAGACCATTACTGTTGCTGCTAAGTTTAAGGAGAAACATCCGATTTATGGCAAGTTTGTTTCTAAAACGAAGAAATATCATGTTCATGATGAAAAGAACGAGTGTGGAGTAGGTGATACTGTTAGGATAATGGAAACTCGTCCTTTGAGTAAAACTAAGAGATGGAGATTGGTTGAAATAATTGAAAAAGCTAAATAATTATGATACAAGCAGAATCCAGACTTACAGTGTGTGATAATAGTGGGGCGAAAGAAGTTCTTTGTATCCGCGTATTGGGCGGAACAAGGAGACGTTATGCTTCTATAGGGGATGTCATTGTTGTTTCGGTGAAAAGTGTTATTCCCTCAAGTGATATTAAAAAGGGTGCGGTATCGAAAGCTTTAGTTGTACGTACAAAAAAGGAAATCCGTCGGGCTGATGGTTCTTATATTCGTTTTGATGATAATGCATGTGTGTTGTTGAATAATACAGGAGAGATTAGGGGAAGCCGTATATTCGGGCCGGTAGCGAGGGAATTGCGTGCAATAAATATGAAAGTGGTTTCACTTGCACCTGAAGTACTTTAAAGTTTGTAAAAATATAGGTAATGAGTAAATTGCATATTAAAAAGGGTGATACGGTCTATGTAAACTCTGGTGAGGACAAGGGTAAAACAGGACAGGTGTTGAAAGTTCTTGTAAAAAAAGGACGTGCAGTGGTAGAGGGGGTTAATATGGTGTCTAAAAGTACTAAACCGAGTGCAAAAAATCCACAAGGCGGTATTGTAAAACAAGAGGCTCCTATTCACATCTCCAACCTGAATCCGGTTGATCCGAAAACGGGTAAACCGACACGTATTGGAAGAAGGGAAAGTGCTGATGGAAGAACGTTTGTTCGTTATGCTAAAAAATCTGGAGAGGAGATTAAATAATGGTTACTACTGCAAGTCTTAAGAAAGAATATATGGAGCGTATTGCTCCGGCACTGAAGAATCAATTTCAGTATTCTTCGTCCATGCAAGTCCCAGTACTCAAGAAGATTGTAATCAACCAAGGATTGGGTATGGCTGTTGCTGATAAGAAAATTATTGATGTTGCGATTAACGAGTTGACTGCTATTACAGGGCAGAAGGCTGTGGCTACATTGTCACGTAAAGATATTGCAAATTTTAAATTGCGAAAAAAAATGCCTATTGGCGTGATGGTTACTTTGCGCCGTGAAAGAATGTATGAGTTTCTTGAAAAATTGATTCGTGTTGCGTTGCCACGTATCCGTGATTTTAAGGGGCTTGATAGTAAGTTTGATGGAAAAGGTAACTATACATTGGGCATTCAGGAGCAAATTATTTTCCCGGAAATTAACATTGACAGCATTACCAAAATCTTAGGTATGAATATTACTTTTGTAACTTCAGCTAAAACGGATGAGGAAGGTTATGCTTTGTTAAAGGAATTTGGTTTACCTTTTAAAAACGCTAAAAAGAATTAATAGCATGGCAAAAGAATCGATGAAGGCTCGTGAAGTTAAAAGAGCAAAATTAGTAGCCAAATATGCTGAAAAACGTGCTGCTTTGAAAAAGATTGTTAATGCGAGTGATCCGGTAGCTGCCTATGAGGCGGCACGAAAATTGCAGGATTTACCTAAGAATTCCAATCCAATTCGTTTGCACAACCGTTGTAAATTGACAGGACGTCCCAAAGGGTATATGCGTCAATTTGGTATTTCACGTATCCAATTCCGAGAAATGGCTTCAAACGGGCTGATTCCGGGAGTAAAAAAGGCAAGTTGGTAATTATTCATTAATTAAATATTGTCAGGGTGGCCTGATTAATTTAACAATTATTTTTATGACAGATCCAATCGCAGATTATCTCACAAGGTTGAGAAATGCAATTAGTGCTAAGCACAGAGTTGTGGAAATACCTGCTTCAAACTTAAAGAAAGAAATCACCAAAATTTTGTTTGATAAGGGGTATATTTTGAATTACAAATTTATTGATGATGGGCCTCAAGGTACTATCAAGGTTGCTTTAAAGTATGATGCTGTAAACAAAGTAAATGCCATTAAGAAACTTGAAAGGGTATCTACTCCGGGTATGCGTAAATATACGGGTTATAAAAATATGCCAAGGGTTATTAATGGATTAGGCATTGCCATCATATCTACATCTAAAGGAGTGATGACGGATAAGGAGGCTTCCGTTTTGAAAATAGGTGGTGAGGTTCTTTGTTACGTATATTAATGTGTGGAGGAGAGTGAGTCATGTCGAGAATAGGTAAATTACCCATTGTTATTCCTTCAGGGGTAACAGTAACTCTGAAAGATAATGTAGTGAATGTTAAAGGCCCTAAAGGCGAATTGAGTCAGTTTGTAAATCCTGCTATTGAGGTTTCGATTGCAGAGGGACATGTGGTGTTGAAAGAGAAAGAGGATGAAATGTGTGATAATTTAAAGCAACGTCATGCTTTTCATGGTTTGTATCGGGCTTTGGTACATAATATGATTGTAGGTGTTTCTGAAGGTTACAGAAAAGAGTTGGAGCTAGTGGGCGTAGGTTATCGTGCATCAAACAATGGGAATATCATAGATTTTGCATTGGGGTATACACATAATATTTTTATGCAGTTACCTCCTGAAATTAAGGTTGAAACCAAATCTGAGAGAAACAAAAACCCCCTTGTTATATTGGAATCTTGTGACAAACAGTTACTTGGTCAGGTTTGTGCAAAAATACGTTCTTTCCGTAAACCTGAACCTTATAAAGGAAAAGGTATTAAGTTTGTTGGTGAAGAAATTCGTAGAAAGTCTGGTAAGTCAGCTGGAGCTAAGTAATTATGTAAAATCGAATTATTATGACAACGAAAATAGAAAGACGAATTAAAATTAAACATAGGGTGCGTAATAAGATTTCAGGAACCCCTGAACGTCCACGTATGAGTGTTTTTAGAAGCAATAAACAGATATATGTTCAGTTGATTGATGACTTGAGCGGGAGTACGTTGGTTTCTGCTTCTTCCTTGGGGATGGAAGCTATGCCTAAAAAAATGCAGGCTGCAAAGGTAGGTGAATTGGTTGCCAAAAAATCATTGGAAGCTGGAATTACGTCTGTCGTATTTGACCGTAATGGTTATTTGTATCATGGGAGAGTGAAAGAGGTGGCAGATGCTGCCCGTAACGGTGGACTTAATTTTTAATGAGCTATGGCAGTTAATAATAAAGTAAAAATTACAAATGATATAGAGCTGAAAGACAGATTGGTGGCGATAAACCGTGTAACAAAGGTTACGAAAGGTGGTAGGACATTCAGTTTTGCAGCTATCGTAGTAGTAGGAAATGAAGATGGTATCATCGGCTGGGGACTTGGCAAAGCAGGTGAAGTGACTGCCGCAATTGCGAAAGGGGTAGAAGCTGCAAAGAAGAATTTGACTCGTGTACCAGTTGTGAAAGGAACCGTACCTCATGAACAGACTGCGAAATTTGGTGGAGCAGAGGTGTTTATCAAGCCGGCTTCAGCTGGTACAGGTGTCGTCGCAGGTGGTGCCATGCGTGCTGTATTGGAAAGTGTTGGCATTACGGATGTTTTGGCTAAGTCTAAAGGTTCATCCAATCCTCACAATTTGGTAAAGGCTACAATTTTGGCTTTAAGTGAAATGCGGGATGCCCGTATGGTAGCTCAAAATAGAGGGGTAAGTTTGGATAAAGTATTTAGAGGATAAGGAGGGGAATATGGCAACGATTAAAATTAAACAAGTAAGAAGTCGGATAGGTGCTCCTAAAGATCAAAAAAGGACATTGGATACGTTGGGACTTCGCAAGTTGAATCAAGTGGTTGAGCGTGAAGAAACTCCTTCAGTGTTGGGGATGATTGCAAAAGTAAGGCATCTTGTTGTGATTGTTAAATAAGTAGTTTATTAATAAAAGGATTTGTGATATGAATTTACATAGTTTACGTCCGGCTGCGGGTTCTACCAAAACGCGAAAGAGAATCGGTCGAGGTGCTGGTTCAGGTTTAGGTGGAACTTCTACCAGAGGGCATAAAGGAGCAAAATCAAGGTCAGGTTATTCTAGGAAAATTGGGTTTGAAGGTGGTCAGATGCCTTTGCAGCGTCGTGTTCCTAAGTTTGGTTTTAAGAACATTAATCGTGTTGAATATAAAGTCATTAATTTGGGCACAATCCAAGAATTGGCTACAGCTAAAAATTTGTCGAAGATAAGTCTTGATGATTTGATAGAAGCAGGTTTTGTTTCCTCAAAACAATTAGTGAAAATACTTGGTGACGGTAGTTTGACTACTAAACTTGATGTAGAGGCTCATGCTTTTTCAAAGAGTGCAGTAGCCGCAATCGAAGCCGTTGGTGGTAATGCAGTAAAACTCTGATTCAATGAGAAAATCTATTGAAACATTAAAGAACATATGGAATATTGAGGATCTGAGACAGCGGATCCTCATTACTATATTGTTTGTTGCAATCTATAGGTTTGGGTCGTATGTGGTTCTTCCCGGCATCAATCCTGATAGATTGTCGCAGTTGCATGAACAAACAAGTGAAGGTCTTCTTGCTTTATTGAACATGTTTTCTGGTGGGGCTTTCTCAAATGCATCCATTTTTGCATTGGGAATTATGCCGTACATTTCTGCGTCTATCGTGATTCAGTTGTTGGCAATTGCGGTCCCTTATTTCCAGAAATTGCAGCGTGAAGGTGAAAGTGGTCGACGGAAAATTAATCAGTATACACGTGTTCTGACGATTTTTATTTTAATTTTTCAGGCTCCTTCTTATCTCATTAACTTGAAAATGCAGGCTGGTCCGGCTCTTAATGCTTCATTAGATTGGACTTTCTTTATTATTACTTCTACCATTATTTTGGCGGCTGGAAGCATGTTTATTTTATGGCTAGGTGAGCGAATTACTGATAAGGGTATTGGAAATGGCATTTCGTTGATCATTATGATTGGTATTATTGCTCGGTTTCCACAAGCCTTTTCGGGTGAATTCGTTTCTCGCCTTGCTTCTCCGGGAGCAGGAGGGATTATTATGTTTTTGTTGGAGATTGTTGTGCTGATTTTGGTAATAGCGGCTGCTATTCTTTTGGTTCAAGGTGTCCGTAAAATTCCTGTACAGTATGCAAAGCGTATTGTGGGAAATAAACAATATGGAGGTGCAAGGCAATATATTCCTCTCAAGGTGAATGCTGCAAATGTAATGCCGATTATTTTTGCTCAGGCAATTATGTTTATCCCTATTACTATTGTGGGATTTTCAAATGTTGCTTCGGCAAGTGGTATTGCGCGTGCTTTTGTGGATCATACCAGTTTTTGGTATAATTTTGTCTTTGTCATTTTGATTATTGCGTTTACGTGGTTTTATACCGCAATTACGATCAATCCTGTTCAGATGGCTGAAGATATGAAGCGGAACAATGGCTTTATTCCAGGGATTAAACCGGGTAAAAGTACTGCTGATTATATTGACACTATTATGTCGCGTATTACGTTACCAGGTTCTATGTTTTTGGCTATAGTGGCTATTTTACCTGCTTTTGCCGGAATTTTTGGAGTGCAGGCTGAATTTGCGCAATTTTTTGGTGGAACATCTTTATTGATTCTTGTAGGTGTGGTGCTTGATACCTTGCAGCAAGTGGAAAGTCATTTATTAATGCGCCATTATGATGGTTTATTGAGTTCTGGAAGAATAAGAGGGCGATCGGGCGTAGCTGCATATTAATGTTTGAATATGATATATTTGAAAACGAATGACGAAATAGAGTTATTACGCCAAAGTAATCTCCTTGTGGGGCAAACATTGGCGGAACTTGCCAAGTTGATTAAGCCGGGGGTAACTACGAAACAACTTGATGCAGTGGCAGAAGAATTCATTCGTGATCATGGAGCTGTTCCTGCTTTTAAGGGTTTTCCGAATCCTTATGGAGATCCGTTCCCAGGTTCAATTTGTACTTCGGTAAACGAACAGGTTGTGCATGGTATTCCCAATGATACAGTATTGAAGGATGGCGATATTATATCTATTGATTGTGGAGTATACATGAATGGCTATTGTGGCGATTCAGCATATACGTTTTGCGTAGGTGAAGTCAGGCCTGAGGTGTATGCTTTATTAAAGACGACTAAAGAAGCCTTGTACAAAGGAATTGAAAATGCTGTTCATGGGAAGCATTTGGGAGATATTGGTTCTGTAATTCAGAAGTATTGTGAAGAGAGATCTTTTGGTGTTGTTCGTGAATTTGTGGGACATGGTATAGGGAAGGAGATGCATGAAAGTCCGGCTGTCCCGAATTATGGTAAAAAAGGGGCAGGAATCTTGTTGAAAAAAGGTTTGTGTATCGCAATAGAACCGATGGTTACTTTAGGTGACCGGCAGATTGTTTTAGAGAGTGACCGTTGGACGGTACGGACGCGAGATTGGAAATGTGCAGCTCATTTCGAACACACTGTGGCTGTTGGCTTGGATAAGGCTGATATTTTATCGTCGTTTGATTTTATAGAAGAAGTATTGAGGAATTAATATATGGCAAAACAATCTGCAATAGAACAAGATGGAATCATTGTAGAGGCATTGTCCAATGCGATGTTTCGGGTAGAGTTGGAGAGTGGGCATGAAATAACAGCTCATATATCGGGTAAAATGAGAATGCATTATATTAAAATATTGCCGGGTGATAAGGTGAGGGTCGAAATGTCGCCCTATGATTTATCTAAGGGAAGAATAGTGTTTAGATATAAATAAAAAGAAATAGCTATGAAAGTAAGAGCATCATTAAAAAAACGTACGCCGGATTGTAAGATCGTTAGACGAAATGGTCGTTTGTATGTTATTAATAAGAAAAATCCCAAGTATAAACAACGTCAAGGATAATTTATTTATTATTTTTGCAGAAAAATAATTTTAGTATATGGCTATAAGAATAGTTGGTGTAGATTTGCCTCAGAATAAGAGGGGTGAGATAGCGTTGACGTACATTTTTGGTATTGGACGTAGTAGTTCAATGAAAATCTTGGATAAGGCCGGTGTTGATCGTGGTCTGAAAGTTAAAGATTGGACTGATGAGCAGGCTGCTAAAATCCGGGAAATAATAGGTTCTGAATTTAAGGTAGAGGGTGACCTTCGTTCAGAAATTCAATTGAATATTAAGCGATTGATGGATATTGGATGCTATCGTGGTATTCGTCATCGTTTGGGACTTCCTGTAAGAGGGCAAAGCACAAAGAACAATGCGCGTACGCGTAAGGGAAGGAAGAAGACAGTCGCAAATAAGAAAAAAGCTACTAAATAATAATTGTTAATATGGCAAAAAAAACAGTCGCAGCTAAAAAGAGAAATGTGAAAGTCGATGCGAATGGACAGTTGCATGTACATTCATCGTTTAATAACATTATTGTTTCTTTGGCAAATAATGAAGGTCAAGTTATTTCATGGTCTTCAGCAGGGAAAATGGGATTTAGAGGTTCGAAGAAGAACACTCCTTATGCAGCCCAAATGGCTGCTCAAGATTGCGCTAAGGTGGCGTATGATCTTGGCTTGAGAAAAGTGAAAGCTTATGTGAAAGGACCGGGAAACGGACGTGAGTCTGCTATCCGTACTGTACATGGCGCAGGAATTGAGGTTACTGAAATCATTGATGTAACTCCATTGCCGCACAATGGTTGTCGTCCTCCGAAAAGAAGGAGAGTGTAATTATTAAGATAACCTGATTTAAGTGTGACTTGATTTTGTTAAATAAATTGGATTGCATTTCCTTTCTGTAATCGCGGCTGCAACAAATTAAGTCCATGATAACAATTAATTAATTAAAGAATATGGCTAGATATATTGGACCAAAAACAAGAATTGCACGTAAATTCGGTGAAGCAATCTTTGGAGCTGATAAAGTTTTATCTAAGAAGAATTATCCTCCAGGACAGCATGGAAATAATCGCCGTAGAAAGATGTCTGAATATGGTGTCATGTTGGCGGAGAAGCAAAAGGCAAAATACACTTATGGTGTGTTGGAAAAGCAGTTCCGTAAAATGTTTGAAAAAGCGGCAAGAATGAATGGTATTACTGGTGAAATCTTATTGCAAAGTCTTGAGTGTCGCTTGGATAACATTGTATTCCGTTTGGGAATAGCTCCCACACGGGCTGCTGCTCGTCAGTTGGTAGGACATAAACATATTGTTGTGGACAATAAGGTAGTTAACATTCCTTCTTTTTCTGTAAAACCAGGGCAGTTAGTAGGTGTTCGTGAGAAATCTAAGTCTTTGGAAGTGATTGCAAGTTCTTTGGCCGGATTCAACCATAGTAAATATCCATGGTTGGAGTGGGATGAAAGCTCAAAGGTAGGTAAGTTGTTGCATATTCCTGAGCGGGCAGATATTCCTGAAAACATTAAAGAGCACTTGATTGTAGAATTGTATTCTAAATAAAATAATTGATTTCATGGCGATATTAGCATTTCAGAAACCTGATAAAGTATTAATGTTGGAAGCGGATTCTAGATTCGGGAAGTTTGAGTTCCGTCCGCTTGAACCCGGTTTCGGTATTACCATTGGTAATGCTTTACGCCGAATTCTTCTTTCTTCCTTGGAAGGTTATGCAATTAATACGATTCACATCGAAGGTGTGGAGCACGAATTTGCTGTTGTTCCGGGTGTCAAAGAAGATGTGACTAATATTATCTTGAACCTTAAACAAGTCCGGTTCAAGCAAATGGTTGAGGAATTCGAAAATGAAAAGGTAAGCATTACTATTGAGAATTCTACTGAATTCAAGGCAGGTGATATTGGTAAATATTTGAGTGGATTTGAAGTGTTAAATCCTGAATTAGTTATTTGCCATTTAGATTCGAAAGCAACTATGCAAATAGACATTACAATCAACAAAGGACGTGGGTATGTTCCGGCTGATGAAAACCGTGAATTCTGCACCGATGTGAATGTAATTCCTATTGATTCTATTTACACACCGATTTGTAATGTCAAATATGCGGTAGAAAACTACCGTGTAGAGCAGAAGACTGATTATGAGAAGTTGGTGCTGGAAATCACAACGGATGGTTCAATTCACCCCAAAGAAGCACTGAAGGAGGCTGCTAAAATTCTCATTTATCACTTCATGCTTTTCTCTGATGAGAAAATTACGTTGGAAACAGCCGATGCAGATGGTAATGAAGAATTTGATGAAGAAGTTCTTCACATGCGTCAGTTGTTGAAAACCAAATTGGTTGATATGGACTTATCTGTTCGGGCGTTGAATTGCCTGAAAGCTGCTGATGTGGAAACGCTTGGCGACTTGGTGCAGTTCAACAAAACTGATTTGCTGAAATTCCGTAATTTTGGTAAGAAATCGCTCACGGAACTTGATGATTTGCTCGAGAGCCTGAATTTGTCATTTGGAACAGACATTTCTAAGTATAAATTGGATAAAGAATAAACAAAAATGAGACATAATAAGAAATTTAATCATTTAGGTCGTACCACTTCTCATAGGCATGCTATGTTGGCTAATATGGCATGTTCTTTGATTAAGCATAAAAGAATCACTACGACTGTTGCGAAGGCTAAGGCTTTGAAGAAATTTGTTGAACCATTGATAACAAAGTCTAAGAATGACACAACCAATTCACGTCGCGTTGTATTCAGCTATTTACAAAACAAGTACGTTGTAACTGAACTGTTTAAAGAAGTTTCTGTAAAAGTAGCGGATCGGCCGGGAGGGTACACCCGTATCCTCAAAACCGGACATCGTGCGGGTGATAATGCTGAAATGTGTTTCATCGAGTTGGTGGATTATAACGAGAATATGATTAAGGCGGCAGATGTTAAGAAGCCGACTCGTACTCGTCGTTCAAGGAAATCCAGTTCTGTTGCTCAAACTTCTGTTGCAGAAACGACTGTCCCTGAAACCACTGTTCCCGAAGAAGAAGCCTCTAAAGCTGAATAATCCTATATGCTATGATAGAGAAACCGGAGTCTGGATTTTGATTCCGGTTTTTTTGTTTTCTTGTAAGTAATGTCGCAGATATTATATTTGATGTCGGTTGTCTTTATTGTCGCGATCATTGTTAAGATGGGATACTATGGCAGTGATAAAATTTTTTCAATTTACCTGTGTAAAATTAAGGATCTTGTCTGATAATTTAAACGTACATACGGGCCTGTTAATCTTTATGAATTATTAATCAAGGGGCTGATTTGCATTAGCCTGTAATAGAATTTTAACGAATGAAAATAGGAATCATTACTGCCATGGCTTTTGAGCAGAAGCAATTGGTAAATCATCTCTCTGATAAAACAGAACGTTGGAAGGCCCCTTTTTTTTACATTGAAGGGAAAGTGAAAAATAATATTTTTGTTTTGATCCAGTGTGGCATTGGAAAGGTATCCGCCGCTGCTGGCACAGTAGAACTTATTCGCAATTTCCAGCCCGATTGCATTATCAGTACGGGAGTGGCAGGGGGTATAGACACTTGCCTTAACGTGATGGATGTGGTCGTGGGGCGTGAAACCGTGTATCATGATGTATGGTGTGGTGAAGGAAATGCCTATGGGCAAGTTCAGGGTTTCCCGACCTTTTTCCCCGGCGATAGTACCTTGTATGATTGTGCTCTTTCGCTCCATACGGAAACCTCTATACACGGTGGATTAATATGTACGGGTGACAAGTTCATTACTGGGCGAAATGAATTGGACATTATCAAGCGGGATTTCCCTGATGGTTTGGCCGTAGACATGGAGTCAGCTGCCATTGCACAGGTATGCCATCTCTATAAAGTTCCCTTTATTAGTTTCCGTATCATTAGCGATACACCAGGCGCAGTGAAACATCTGGAGCAATACCAGAATTTCTGGCAAGAAATAGCAGACAATTCGTTCCGTGTTACCGAAACGTTCATGAAGGCATTGCCGGATAGGTTTTGAAAAATTAAAATCGGGGTGACAGAAAGTGTGGCTTATGAAGCGTGTATTAAAGCAACGTATGGTAAATTGTATGAATGCTTTTATAAAGTAGAACAACTTTTTTCTCTTGACATCCTGATATAAAAATAATGTGCAAAAGTTAATTTAGTAACAGATTATCCAACTTTGTTTGGTTTTTTAATGGAATTGAACATGAAAAAAATACCCAGTTTTACCGTTGATCATGTCCGCCTGCTTCGGGGAATTTATGTATCGCGTAAGGATCAGGTGGGTGGTGAAATCGTCACGACTTTCGATATTCGCATGAAAGAGCCTAATCGTGAACCTTGCCTCAGTCCTTCGGCTATTCACACAATAGAGCACTTAGCTGCTACCTATTTGCGTAATCATCCCACGTGGGCAGATAAAATCATCTATTGGGGACCCATGGGGTGTCTCACGGGGAATTATCTGGTGGTGAAAGGCAACCTCCAATCCACAGATATCGTGGATCTGATGAAAGAAACTTTTCATTTTATTGCCGGATACGAAGGTGAAGTACCGGGAGCCAGTCTTCATGATTGCGGCAATTATTTGCTGATGAACCTCCCGATGGCACGCTGGGAGGCTAAGAAATACCTCAATGAAGTATTGGAAAGATTGACTGATGCCAATTTGCATTACCCGGGAGTCGATATTGAAGCTATGGAAGTTCTTCCAACCAAGATTGAGTGAAAAGTCCCAATAGAAGCGCGGTATTTTATGGATGTCAATAATGAAATCTTCATCTGTTGTCAGATCCGAGACTTATTTCGGAGAGTGGAATCCGCAGTGTCCTCTTGTCTCTATAGTGTTTGGGAAAAAGCTGCCGTCATCTTGCCCGATATGACCGTATGTTCAGGCGAAGACGACTGCTCATCTTTGAGGGACGACTGCACGTATTCAAAAGAGCGTTTTGCTAATTTTTCGTAGGTATTAACTGAAGTACAATTGTTGCTTCATATTTATAACAACAAGAGTGACAGTTTCAGGTTGTAACTCTTGTTGCGGTTATGTTCAGGCCTGTCTGATATTCGGAATGGAGGGTATTATTCACCGGTGGGGGAGCAACCCGGCAAGTTCCTGATTGGACGTCCGGATGCAATTGGACAGAGCTTATTTTCCGTAAGATTGTTGTCAAGTAGTAGCCTTTCGTCTTCAAGCACGTGCATCATGTCCGTATAGTCAGGACACGGGTGGTAGTGCATCGTATCGCTTAACTCTTGTTTACGTGAGTTCGGGATAAACAAATAACAGAAAAGAATAGGTAATCACAGAATT
>CAZAUU010000011.1:0-45915 GCA_964488405.1 uncultured Phocaeicola sp. | reverse complement strand
CGTCTTCGGTGTATTGCTGGCGGTAGGTGTAGAATTGTCCGAGCGCCTTTCCTTCTTCAGCATAGAGATAAATGGCATCGTTCCCGGCAGAGAAAGAGTAGATGGAAACCTTTCCGCCCTCGAGGCTTTCGGGAAGTGAAAGCACCTTGTTGTTGTTCTTTGCGAAATTGAAGCCCAAGTCCCAACGCCAGTTACGTGTCTGCACGGGCACGAAGTTTACCAGGAGTTCCACGCCCTGGTTCTCCACCGTACCGAAATTGGTCACCATGTAGCGGTAGCCGGTTGAGGGGTCGACAGGCAGCGTGAAAATCTGGTCGCTCGTACGGCGGTTGTAGTATGCCACATCAATGCCGATGCGTCCTTTGAAGAGCTGCAGGTTCAAACCTATTTCCTTCTCTGTGGTCATTTCCGGCTTCAGGTCAGAGCTACCCAGCGTGTTGCTTGCCTGGTAAGCATTTGTGCTGCCAATAGTCGGGAAGCTTATGTATTCGCTGTAATAATAGCCGCTGGCATAACCTTGCGTATAAGTGGCACTGGTATAGTAGGGGCTGGCGTCATTACCCGTCTTACCGTATGCCAGACGCAGTTTACCGAAACTCAGGATGTCGTTTTTCGGCAACAGCTCCGTGAACACCCAGCTCAAAGTGACGCCCGGATAGAAATAGCTGTTGTTGTTGATGGGCAGGGTGGACGACCAGTCGTTGCGACCCGTCACATTCAAGTAAATCATGTCGTCCCACCCGAAAGTGACATCGCCGAACAAGCCCACCAGGCGGCGCTTGCTTTGGCTTTCAGTCAGCGTGGTCCAGTCACTGCCGTTGCTCAAATCCCACCAGCCTGTTTCGATTGTCAGGTTGTCGGCTTCTCCGGCAAAGTAGGTAGAGTAGCGTTCGTTTATGTTCATACCCACGTTGACGTTCACATCCAGCCTGTTGTCGAGATATTTGTCTGCGAAGTTGACCAGGAAATCATGGTTCATTTCATAACGCCTGCCGTAACGCGCATACACGTAACCCGTCTGGTTCATGTTCGACGGCGCGTAGCCATAGTCTTCGTCAATCAAGGCATCGTCGAGGTCGATTTGCGGATAACCCCTCTTCATGTCATAATCGGAGTAATCGAATCCCAGACGGTAGGTCAGCGTCAGTTGGTCGATGGGTTTGATGTCCAGCTGCACCTTGCCGTAGACCTGCTTGGCATTCGTATTGAAATAGTTGTTTGCCAATGACCAATAGGGGTTCGTGATGCCATAAGGCGTGTAGTATGCCTCCGGCGTGTTGAACGCGCTGCTCAAATCTGACATGTCCACGATGGAAACATCGCGCGGCATTTCATACAGACCGTCAATCACTGACGTACCCTGATAAGACGGCACGGCATTCGTGTTGCTGCGTGCAAAGTTGAGCGACGAAGAAACCTTCAACCACTTGGAGGCCTCGTAGCTGTTGCGCACGGCAATGGTGTGACGCTTGTAGACGTCATAGTCGCCCGGCATGACGCCGTCATCTCCGCTATAAGAATAGGAAAGATAATAGGTCATCTTTTCGTCGCTCGAAATGCCGTTAATGGAGACATTGTGGTTTTGCGACCAGCCCGTATCGAAAAAGTCTCTCACGTTGTTCTTTTTCGCACTGTAGGTGTGAATGAGCTGCTGGCCGTTCCAGATGGGGCCATACACCTGCGTGGAGCCGTCAAGGCGCGGTCCCCACGAACCGTTCTCGATGTAGGTCTGCATGCCGTTCCAACCCTGTCCGAACTCGTTTTGCATTTCGGGAAGCGTCGACACCGCACGTGCCGTCACGTTTCCGCTGTAATTGATACTGTAGTTCCGGCCTTCACCACGCTTGCCACTCTTCGTTGTGATGACAATGACACCGTTCGAGGCGCGACTACCGTAAAGTGCGGTTGCAGCTGCACCCTTCAGCACGGTCATTGACTCGATGTCTTCCGAAGAAATATTGCTCACACCGCTCGTGTTGAGGTTTGTCTGTCCGCTTGAAATGTAACTGCCCTCCATTGGCACGCCGTCAACCACATAGAGCGGCTGGTTGCTGCCGTTGATGGAACCGAAACCACGGATGACCACGTTGCTCACCGAACCGGGGTTGCTGGAGGTGGAACTCACCTGCACACCTGCCACTTTTCCTGCCAAGGCATCGACCGCATTGGTGGTACGAGCCGTCACAATCTCTTCGTTGCTGATCGTCGTCGCCGAATAGCCCAACGATTTTTCGGAACGAGTGATACCCATGGCGGTCACCACCACTTCGTCCAACAATTCCGAATCTGAATTCAACACCACGCGGATATTACCCCTTCTGATTGCCACTTCCTGGGTTTCCATTCCCAAGAAAGAAATCTGCAAGGTCTTTGCCGACTCCGGCACATTAGAAATAGAGAACCTTCCGTCGATGTCGGTAATGGCTCCTTGTGAGGTGCCCATTACCAAGACAGATGCTCCCACTACCGGCTGTCCATCTTCTGCGGAAGTAACCACTCCCGTCACGGTAGATGTTTGCGCCGTCATCAGGCCTATACCCATAAATAGACAGGCCAGCATAAGCATTAATTTTCTTCTCATAAATTCTCTCCCTTGTTGTTTAATTTAACATACTGAACACAATTATATAACTTGTTTTATTAAACCTTTCGCAAAGTTATAAAAAAGAGTGAATAATAAACAAATAATTATTTGGAAAAGTTTAGTGCACTTATTCAAAAAGTTATTTAATAACCCTGTTTACGAATTTTTCGACAGTTCTTTTGTCAAATTATTTGAATTTCACAAAATGGAATCAATATATTTTGACATCTACACATTTCTCCGAATGAGGAAAATGATTTACAAAAGAAACAGTATTACCCCGTTTTGCCTTACAATTTACACACGTGCATGAAACGCGTTTATTAAGAAGTACCGATGCCGTTTGTCCAAAGAAAAAGCGACGTATGATTAAACAGAACCGGGCCTATCCGGGCACTGAAAGACATCGCTTCGACAGCCATCTACGGTACACATGCCAACAACGGCACCATCACGGTACAGACTAAAAAAGGACAGGCGGAACATACACAAGTTTCCCATAGCTCAAGGTGGACATGAATTTCGCGCGCAGGAACATTATATATATGTGGATGCAGAGACCGACCCGGTCCCCCCGGATATTGATGATTATAAGTTTTTTTGGTTCTTTAGTTTTTTAATTTCTCGGTTTGTCCGTATCTTCGCAGTAACCAAGCTTACAAATACAGGCTTAAACACACAAACCTATTAAATTCAAGGCGTATGAAATCAGTAGTAATGGCTGCAATGCTCTTTTCTTTAGCGGCATGCAGCGGAGGAAGCCAAGCCCGGACGGCATCAGCCGAAACGGCACAAAACAGTACGAACCAGGTAGTGGAAACCATCATGACGCGCCGTAGCGTGCGCCAGTACAAACCGGAAGCGGTGGAACGTGAGAAGATGGAGATCATTGTGGAATGCGGCATCAATGCCCCGAGTGCCATGAACCGCCAGCCGTGGGAAGTCCGCGTGGTGGATAATCCCGATTTCATCAACGGGGTAACGGAACTATATAAGAAAGCCAATCCACAGGCGACAAGCGATCCGACATTCCGCAACATGTTCCGCAATGCCCCCACTGTGGTATTCATCGGGCGTGACACGAAGTCGGAAAGTGCACTTTTTGATTGTGGACTGCTTGCTGAAAACATGATGATTTCGGCGTGGTCAATGGGTATCGGAAGTTGTTGTTTAGGAGGTCCTGTCCGCCTCATGACCAATCCCGAAGCAGCCGAATACCTGAAGAAACTGAACCTCAGCGAAGGTTATGAACTTCTTTACTGCATCGGCTTCGGATATCCCGATGAAGAACCGGATGCCAAGCCGCGCGAAACAAGCAAGGTTCAGTTTGTAGAGTGATTTTCTTTTGTAGGATTTAAGGTATGGAAATAGGATGACCGGGAAGTTCTGTAATTTCCCGGTCATCCTATTTCCATACGGGTACATCGGACTGTTGCCCCTGCCAACTTCCTGTTTACACTTCCGAATACCAGACACGGCGCATACAGACGAAAGGAGAACGCTCCCATTATTCACATTATGAAACGCTCGTACTTATATTACAATCAAAAAGACGCCTTAGTGCAATATTTTGCATCTTTCCGCTTTGCTTAGACTTATTCACCTTTCGCTTTGCATATTAAAGCACTCTATCTGTTTCAATCTGTAATAAAAGAACGTGCTGTATCAAACAAATTGGAACCACAAACCTTTTTCTTGCAAAAAAGTGGCGCCTTATTGATTCTTTTGATGATAAAAAGCAATACCTTTGCCATGTAAAAAGGACAAAAATTTATTCAACCAATAACAAATAAAGGGTTAGTAATAAAAAGAAGAGGTTAGTAAATTTAAAATCAGAAAACGATGAAAAGATTGTTTAAAAGAGGGATGATGTCGGTTGCGATAGCAACCATGTCTTCGACAGCACTAATGGCACAAGACAAGGTGGAAGCCAGTGTCGGGGCGGATTTGGTAAGCGGATATATCTGGCGCGGACAGGATTTGGGTAATGTCAGTGTGCAGCCTTCGCTTTCGGTGTCTTATAAAGGATTCTCCTTGTCGGCATGGGGATCGGTAGGAGTCGAGAAATCGGATACCAAAGAGTTTGACTTGACATTGGGATATGCCACGGGAGGATTCAGTATTTCAGTGACAGACTATTGGTTCAACACGGGTCCCGGCTATTTCCATTATGGGGCGCACAACACCGCCCATACCTTTGAGGCACAGGTAGGATATGATTTCGGTGTACTCGCCGTGAATTGGTATACTAATTTTGCCGGGAATGTAGGTTATAAAGGAAACGGCGACCGTGCGTATGCGTCATACATCGAGCTGTCGGCTCCCTTCCGCTTGGGAGGGCTGGACTGGGAGGCTTCGGTAGGTGCCACTCCGTGGGAAAATGATTTCTACAACGGGGGTAAAGACGGTTTTGCCGTATCCGAAGTGTCTTTGAAGGCAACCAAGGAATTGAAGATAACGGATTCATGGACGTTGCCGATTTTCGCGAAAGCAATTTGGAATCCGGCTACGGAAGGTGCCTATTTCGTAGTAGGCTTAAGTTTCTAACGGTTTGGTTTTTCAGGAATGAGGTAAAAGATTGGTAAGGATAACTTTTTTCAAGTGAAATTACAAAATACAGATGCATTATGAAAAAGATTGAAGCAATTATCCGGAGAACAAGGTTCGATGATGTGAAACAGGCATTGTTGGATGCCGATATCGAATGGTTCTCCTATTACGATGTACGAGGTGTAGGAAAAATGCGTGAAGGACGGATTTATCGCGGTATCGTATACGACACAAGTTCAATTGAGCGTATCCTGCTATCCATTGTCGTACGCGAAAAGAATGTGGAAAAGACCATCCAGGCTATCCTGAAATCGGCACAGACAGGCGAGATTGGCGACGGGCGCATCTTTGTCATCCCGGTGGAAGATGCTATCCGCATCCGTACCGGAGAACGGGGGGACATTGCTCTCTACAATGCCGAACAGGAAAAATAACCTTATATGCGCAAAAATATACAATACAACAACTGAATAAATGAGATGATTATGGACAAATATAGTAAAAGCGGCAAGCTACTGCTGAAATATGCCGCAATTATTGCGATGATGTTTTGTTTTATGCCCGCCATGGCGCAGGAAGCGGGTGACGTGCAGGGAGTTTCCGAAGCGGTGTTGGATTCCGGCAACACGGCATGGATGCTGGTGGCTGCCATATTAGTATTGTTTATGAGTATCCCCGGCATCGCCCTGTTCTATGGGGGATTGGTGCGCCAGAAGAATGTGTTGAGTGTCATCATGCAGACATTGTTCATCGTGGGCTTAATCAGTATTTTGTGGGTAGCGTTCGGTTACAGTTGGGCATTTGATACCAGCTTTGCCGATGCAGGCAATCCGCTGGCATGTGTGATAGGCGGTTTCGGCAAGTCTTTCCTGCATGGTATCCACCTCGACACGCTCACTTCGGGCAACATTCCCGAACTGCTTTTCGTGATGTTCCAGTGTATGTTTGCCATCATCACACCGGCACTGATACTGGGAGCCTTTGCCGAACGCATCAAATTTTCCGGCTATATCGTATTCATCACATTGTGGGCAATCATCGCCTATTTCCCGATGGCGCATTGGGTATGGGGAGGCGGATTCCTGCAAGAAATGGGTGCTATCGACTTTGCAGGAGGTACGGTAGTGCATATCAATGCCGGTATCTCTGCGCTAATCATGGCAATCATGCTGGGCAAACGCATGGACTATCGTGAGGGACATCCCATCACACCGCATAACGTGACCTTTGTATTCATGGGAACCTCCTTCTTGTGGTTAGGCTGGTTCGGTTTCAATGCCGGTAGCGGACTGGCAGCCGATGGATTGGCAGCAAACGCTTTCCTGGTGACACACATTGCCACCGCCATGGCAGCCATAACATGGATGGCAATCGATTGGATTTGCAACAAAAAACCGACCGTCATAGGAGCGTGTACCGGTGCTGTGGCAGGCTTGGTGGCTATCACGCCAGCAGCAGGCACGGTCGACCTGCTGGGAGCGTTCTGCATCGGTTTCCTCACATCGGTTGTCTGCTTCTTCATGGTAGCAGTGGTCAAGCCGAAGTTCAAGTATGACGATGCGCTTGATGCTTTCGGTGTGCATGGCATAGGCGGTATCGTTGGCTCTATCCTGACCGGTGTGTTTGCCACCCGTTTCATCTCCGGCGAAGACGGCGTACAGGGAGCTTTGTATGGCGATTGGAACCAGTTGTGGGTACAGGTGGTTGCAACGGTATTTACTATCATTTTCAGTGCGGTCATTACCTTTATCCTCTTCAAGATTGTCGATGCTACAATCGGACTCCGTGTAGACAAACGTGTAGAAGAAGAAGGGCTCGATATCTACGAGCACGGCGAATCGGCATACAACCATTGATTCCAATAGTGTAAATTCAAACCGGGAGGCACGGAGCCGTATGGACAGAAACCCTATGGCTGTGTGCCTCTCCCTGTGTCCGGGCCTCCCGTACTTGCGGCTTGCCGCTCAGATTTTTCCCGCTTTCTCCATCTCGGCACGGCTACGGCCGACAGTCACCAAATAGACTCCACAGAATATCAATACAATAGCGACACCCTTGACCCAGTTGAAGTTATCCATGCCAAAACATACGGCTACGATGCAGGCGACCAAAGGCTGGATATAGTTGTACATACCTACCACAGTGAGGCGCAAAGTCTTTTGTCCGATGACAACCAGGATGTGGCATCCGAACGTGGCACCTACCACGATAAAAATCTGTGCTATAAGACTTTGGCAAATCCCTGCAAATTTGCATGTAAAACATTTCGGGGTTAACGGTCTCACGGTCGCCCACCACAATCTACTGGGAGGCATGTCGGACAAAGCTGCCATACCCCCAACTGCTTTGCAGACTACCCAATACTGCAGTGGATATGACATCTGCCAATGAAGGTTTTTCCCTTTTATTTTATTTTCAGACTAACTTGTAGACACCTCCTGCATAATTGCGTACAATACCTTTCATCTCCAATTCGAAGAGTATGCCTGTCATGTGGGTAATAGGAATGTTGCTTTCCACCACAAGATTGTTTACCTGAATACCTTCAGGGTATTTCTGCAATAAATCTACTATCTGTTTTTCTTTCGGGTTCAGGTCGGGAAAGAGTTGCCGTTGGATAGTAACAGGTATTTCTTTCGGATGATCCCAGTTCATGGCTTTTACCAGCTCTCCGGCACTTTCCAGCAGGACGGCATGATTGGAACTAATCAGATGGTTGCATCCTTCGGAAAAAACATCGCCAATCCGCCCGGGAAAAGCGAAACAGTCACGGTGATAGCTTTCCGCTATATCAGCAGTGATAAGCGAACCTCCTTTCACCGCAGATTCCACAATAACCGTTGCATCACTGATGCCTGCCACGATACGGTTGCGTTTCACGAAATTCTGCCGGTCTGGATTTGTACCACTCATAAATTCGGTCAACAATCCGCCGTGGGAAATCATTTCGACAGCCGTATGGCGATGTACAGCCGGGTAGATACGATCCAGCCCGTGTGCCAATACAGCTACCGTATCCAATTGGTTCTGCAAGGCAGCGCGGTGAGCATGGATATCAATACCATACGCCAGTCCGCTTACAATAATGGCATCCGGAAGCAACTCCTTCAGTTCACGACAAAAATGCAAACAGAGGTTTTTACCATAGTCGGTCGCATTCCGTGTCCCCACAACACTGATAATGTGTCCGGCATTCAGATCTGCCGTACCACGATAGAACAATATGAGTGGTGCATCGTTACATTCACGCAGGCGTGAGGGATAAGCCGCATCATCAGCACAAAGGCAGGCAATATGATTCTTTTCGGCAAAAGCAAGTTCAGCTTCGCAAAGGCGTAGCACCTCTTTTGGATTGCTTAATACATTCACCAGTTTGGGGCTAATTCCCGGCAGAATGTCAGGTAGTTCATCCCGGTTTTCAAAAAGTACCGTTGCGTTTCCGGCTACCTGTAGCAGACGTTGGGCAGTACTGCTTCCTATTCCCGGTAATTGGGTAAGTGCCAGACGATAAAGTCTTTCGTTGGTATTCATTCAGACAGATAAGTTGCAAAGAGCTTATTGAACAATTCGCTGTCACTTAACCGTCCCCGGACGAGACAAACAGTCTCCACCGTAGATTTAATTACTACTTTCATATCGGGCAGGCGGAAGATATCCTGGTAAAATACGTACTTGATGCCGTCTTTCTTCAAGTACAGCTTCGACACAAATTCATCCCCGCTTTTCAGGGGAGTTTTAAATGCCATGGACAGCCTTGCCACTACCGGATCGATGCCTTGCTTATGAAGCACGGCGAAGCTAATACCGACAGAGAACAAAAATTCATGACGGGTATGTTCGATATAATGCTGGTAATTGGCATTGTTGACAATGCCTTGCAGGTCACACTCGTAATCGCGCACCTTCATTTTCATTTCGTATATGTATTTGTTCATAAGATAATCTTTTGTAGATGATTATGAGTTATTTTCCATTTTCAGATATTCATATCCTATTCGGCAGTACAGGCATTTCTTCAGGTCGCAATAGTTTTTCTTGAGTTGTATCAGTGCCTGACTGTCTCCTGCATGGCAGGCTTTCAGTCCGCATTCCTGCCACATGCGGATAATATAATTGTTTTCGGGTTTCAGTTCTTCCAAGAATTTGCCGGCACGCAGGCAAAGCTCCTCCTTTGCCTTATGCTTGCCATAAGCATACAGAAAAGGCACCACTGTATTGATAATAAGCAGATTGATAGAACTTTCGCTAAGGGATTTCGGTTGCGGATGAGAAACCTCTCCAAAAATATAATGAAACACCCAATACTCCGATGTGCCCCCTTTCAACAGTTCGCGTATGTCTTTAAGGCTTTCCGTCTCCATCAACTGCGAGAGCAGTCCCTGCGAGCGGTGGTAAAGACAGGCAAGTTGGGCGATACGGATATGCGGGAAATTGCCGGGACGCAAACGGAGGAATCTCCAATGGCATTCGTGTGAGGGCATAAGTCCGAATTTTTGGCGCAGGTATTGGTATTCCTTTGACATGTTTTCCGTATAAGTGTCTATAGGTGGCTCTTGTAACAACCCAGCCTGCCCGAAAAAAATGGCTTCTATCTGGAACAGGCTGTCCCGATGTTTGTTGACGGCCGCCAGCGGAACGGTTGTCGCCCATAACTCAAATGTATCACTGTTTACCCCGAAGCCGAAATTACGTGCCAATGTAATGAAGAAAGCATTCTCCCAGTCTTGCCCGCACATTTCCAACCGCTTTTGTATTTGTTCGGTCTTGGCTTCAAAACGTTCTATCTGAAGGCTTGAAAGCCAGCTATGTAAAAAAAAGGAGGATAAGCCACGAATCAGGTCGTGACAGGCAGGATACCTGTCTTCTCTCAACAATTGCCCGTAATTGGCCGTTATATATGCCGGATATTGCAGTTCCATCTGTGGAATGGCTTCACCGTTGCTGCGCGTAGGAAAAGCATCTATCTGGGAAGCAACATGCAGGATGACGGAGTCGTACGCCGGATCCTGGTGATGGTTATGCCGAAACCAGTCGGATGACTGCTGGTGTATCTCCACATTCCCTACCCACAATACTCCGTTTATCTTGATCTTGGCATTAAAGAAGTCGGGACCTGCGTGAATATTCGCCAGTCCCGGATCAATGATTTCCACCGATTGCCCGTCGGTAGTTTGCTGTGGTTTCAAGGCAAAAAGCTTGTGTTTCCATACATAATGCAAAAGTTCTTCCATGTTAATGAGGTGTAAATGTTCGCTAAATGTAATGATTAATAACGAAAAACGCTATCTTTGTGCCTAAATTTAATAGGCTTATTATGAAAATAGCATTAATCGGATATGGGAAAATGGGAAAAGAGATTGAAAAGATTGCACTTTCCCGCAAACATGACATCGTGTGCATCATTGATGTGGACAACCGTCAGGATTTTGATTCGGATGCTTTCCGCTCGGCAGATGTGGCAATCGAATTTACAGCTCCTGCGGCAGCATACGAAAACTGTATGGAAGCCTTCAGGCAAGGTGTCAAGGTGGTTTCAGGAAGCACAGGGTGGATGGGCGGACACGGTGATGAGATGCGCCGCTTGTGTGCCGAAGAAGGAAAGACCTTGTTCTGGTCGTCCAATTTCAGTCTTGGCGTAGCCATTTTTTCCGCCGTGAATAACTATTTGGCGAAAATCATGAACCGTTTCCCTAACTATGATGTGTCGATAGTGGAAACGCATCACGTGCACAAGTTGGATGCGCCCAGCGGTACAGCTATCACGCTGGCGGAAGGAATTTTGAAAAACCTGGATCGAAAAGACAAATGGGTAATGGGGACACTGTCCTCACCTGATGGAACGGTGAGCGGTACGATGGAGTGCAAACCCGATGAGTTGCCTGTCGGTGCCATCAGGGAAGGAGAAGTGCCCGGCATTCATACCGTCCGTTATGAGTCCGATGCCGACTCCATCCTCATCACGCACGATGCGAAAAACCGCAAAGGTTTTGCCTTGGGGGCTGTATTGGCCGCCGAATATACAGCGGCACACAAAGGTTTTCTGGGTATGGATGATTTGTTTCAATTTTAACGGGCAGTCATGATACAAACGTCACGCAGGCAATGGATAAAATTCGGCATTGTGCTGATATTGTACATTTTGTTCCTCATCTGGCTGAGAAGCTGGTTAGGCATTGTGGTCATTCCAATCATTTTTGACGCCTACATTACCAAGAAAATTCCTTGGACGTGGTGGAAAAAATCGAAGAACAAAACTTTCTTGGCAGTCATGGGTTGGGTGGATGCGATTGTGTTTGCCTTGGTAGCCGTCTATTTTGTCAACTTATATTTCTTCCAGAACTATGTGATTCCTTCTTCTTCTTTAGAAAAATCGTTGCTGGTAGGTGATTACCTGTTCGTAAGTAAGATGAGTTACGGGGCACGTATTCCGCAAACACCGCTGCACATGCCTTTGACACAGCATACCTTACCGGTGTTCAACAGCAAGTCGTATCTGGAGTGGATCCATTGGGATTACAAGCGTGTTGCGGGGTTGGGTGAAGTGCAACTGAATGATATCGTGGTGTTCAACTTTCCTGCAGGAGACAGTGTAGCACTTGCCGTTCCGGCAGAAGATTTGTACCGGCTAAGTTACGAAGCCGGCAGGCAGTTGTCGAATCCCGTTGACTTCTCACGCCTTACATTGGAACAGGAACGTCAGGTATTTGATTATTATTATACTTCTGGACGCAAATATATCGATGAGAACCCGCAACTATATGGAAAGGTCGTTGCACGACCGACCGACCGAAGAGAGAATTATGTAAAACGCTGCGTAGGACTACCGGGACAGACGTTGCAGATAAAAGACCGCATTGTTTATTTGGACGGGAAACCAAACAAAGAGCCTGACAATGTGCAGTACCGTTATTGGGTGCGCACCAAAGGCATGCTTACTGACGACTTGTGCCACGAGTTGGGTATCAGTGCCGAAGACCGGATGATGTTTTATCCGGAAGGATCAATGTATAACATTCCTTTGACCGAAAAGGCCAAAGCGTCCTTATTGGCACGCAAGGACTTGATTGTATCCATCGAGAACATGCCAGATGAGGCTATAGAGGGTTTGTATCCGGTAAACAAGATTACTGGCTGGACGCTTGACAATTACGGTCCTGTCTGGATTCCAAAGAAAGGGGAATCCGTGGAGCTTACGCTCGACAACCTACCCTTGTACGAACGTCCTATCCATGCTTACGAAGGGAACAGTTTGGACGTAAAGGACGGGAAAATCTATATCAACGGACAAGAAACAACCCGTTATACATTCAAAATGGATTATTATTGGATGATGGGCGACAACCGACATAATTCAGCCGACTCTCGGTTCTGGGGGTTCGTCCCGGAAGACCATATCGTAGGCAAGCCTATTTTTATCTGGCTTTCTTTAGACCAGGACAGAGGCTGGTTTGATGGTAAAGTGCGGTGGAATCGTTTGTTCAAGTTTGTCGATTCGATAAAGTAGTATTGGCAAGGTTTTTGGGCACAAATCGCCAAGCCGGGTCGGCAGAAGAGAATTATTGCCTGGTATATTGCCAGTCAATAAGGATAAAGAAATAATGAATGCAAACTGGAAAACCGGATTGAAATGGGGCGCCGGATGTGTGCTGGTGGCCGCATTGGTAAAAGCTTTTCTTGTAACTTCATGCTTTATTCCTTCTACAGGTATGGAAAACAGTCTTTACCAAGGAGAAGGGATATTAGTAAACAAGTGGAGCTACGGTTTGCGCATGCCTTTCCCTTCTGTATTCGGTTATCACCGCATCGGGACTGGTAAAGTGGAGAAAGGGGACATCGTTTTGTTCAACAATCCCAATCCATCCAACCGGGGAAAGCGGACTGAATGCAGAGAAGTATTCATCAGCCGTTGCATCGGTGTGGCGGGCGACACGTTACTGCTGAACCGGGAACTCATCAATACCGGGAGTGAAGTGTGGAGTCCCGACAACAAAGACTTGTATGTTTATCCGGTTGCCCAGGAAGATGTGGTGCAGGCGATCCTGCGTAATGTCGGCATCACGGACAACCCGCTGGTGGGATACACGGAAGAGGGAGACTTCATACGGAGTTTTAGCCGCTACGAGCTCTATTTGGTTTCACAGATGGCCGCAGACAAGGTTTCCTTTGTCCCTCTCAATGCCAAATTGACTGGAAATGTCCGTCCGTATGTGGTGCCACGTAATGGAATACCGGTGGAAGTCCGCCCGTGGAATATCGTACTGTTGTGCAATACCATCGTGTCGCACGAAGGGAAACGAGCGTATGTGAAAGGAGATACCTTGTGGGTAGAAGGCAAGCCGGCCAGTTCGTACACATTCAGCAAGGATTACTATTGGATGGCTTCGAACGATCCTGTAAACCTGTCTGATTCACGCCTGTTCGGTTTCGTGCCCAAAGACCATATCATAGGAAAGGCATGGCGGATATGGTTCCCTGCCCATAAAGGACGCTTCTTCCAGCGCGTGGAATAAAAAATAGGATATCGGATGGAAAAGAAAGTCATATTGGGTTCAGCATACCTGGCTCCGGTGGAGTATTATACGAAACTGTTCGCCTACGACACAGTGTATGTGGAACGGTTCGACCATTACATGAAGCAGACCTATCGCAACCGTTGTGTCATTGCATCGGCAATGGGACCGCTTGCCCTCACTTTGCCAACGGAAAAAAGCAATGACCCGAAATGCCTGATGAAAGATGTCCGCATTTCCGACCATGGCAATTGGAGACATGTGCATTGGAATGCTTTCACGGCGGGATACAAGCACAGTCCGTTCTTCGATTATTATGCCGATGAGTTCCGGCATTTCTTCGAACGTAAGTACGTATTCTTGTATGATTTCAATTGGGAACTATGCAATTGGATATGCACACAGATAGACTTGCATCCGCGTCTTTTGCCTACCGACAGTTTCCATACGCCCGATGGAGTGGATGACTTCAGGGAACGGATTCATCCGAAAAAGGTATACGCGGAAGAAGACCCACAGTTTGTTCCGAAACCTTATTATCAGGTGTTTGATGTGCGACTGGGATTTCTTCCAAACCTGAGCGTCATCGACCTTTTGTTCAATATGGGTCCGGAAAGCTTGTTGGTGTTGAGAGACAGCATTGTAAACAACAAATAAAAATATCTCACAAATAAAAAAACTAAAGAACTGATAAATATGAACAATTTTCCTACAGTAACAAAGAATCTGTTAATCATCAACGTGTTGTGCTTCTTCGGGACAGTGGTGGCACGCCGTTATGGAGTAGATCTGAACGATGTATTAGGGCTACATTTCTTCCTTGCTTCCGATTTCAATCCGGCGCAGCTGATAACCTATATGTTCATGCACGCCAATTTTTCGCATATCTTTTTCAACATGTTTGCTGTGTGGATGTTCGGACGGACATTAGAAAATGTGTGGGGTCCGAAACGTTACCTGTTCTACTACATTTTATGTGGGATTGGTGCGGGATTGGTGCAGGAGGCTGTGCAATATATAGAATATGTGGTAAGCTGGTCGCAATACGATAGAGTCGATACCGGTTTCGGAATCATCTCGATGGCAGATTTCCTGAATCGCCTGAACACGGTCGGTGCGTCGGGTGCGGTATATGCTATTCTGCTGGCTTTTGGAATGATGTTCCCCAACAGTCCGTTATTCATCTTTCCGCTTCCCGTGCCCATCAAGGCGAAATATTTCGTCACCGGTTATGCTGTGTTGGAATTGGTGCTGGGCATCAGCGGAGGAGACGGTATAGCCCACTTCGCGCATTTGGGCGGCATGCTATTTGGATTTATCTTAATTATTTATTGGAGGAAGAAAAATGGCGGCGGGCAACAGATTTATTTCTAACCTGAAAGAGAATTTCAGCAGGGGCGATATCGTCACCCGCTTGGTTTATATCAATGTTGGGGTGTTCCTCATTGTGGCATTGGCAAATCTTTTCCTTACTTTATTTAATGCAGGAGGAGGGTATTGGATGAACTGGCTGATGTTCCCGGCTTCGTTCATGCGTTTTATCCATCAGCCTTGGACATTGCTGACCTACATGTTCATGCATGCGGGGATATTGCACATTCTGTTCAATATGTTATGGCTATTCTGGTTCGGACGTTTGTTCTTAAACTTCTTTTCGGCAAAACACTTGCGCGGACTGTACATCCTGGGCGGGATTGTAGGGGCACTGTTTTATATGATGGCCTACAATCTCTTTCCTTATTTCGAGCCGGTAGTCTACTCGTCTTACCTTTTGGGCGCTTCGGCATCAGTACTGGCCATTGTGGTGGCAGCTGCTGTGCGTGCACCGGAATATCCGGTACAGTTCATGTTCATCGGTACGGTAAGACTGAAATATGTGGCTGTCTTCATGATCGTGCTCGACTTGTTGTTCATCACCACCGACAATGCAGGCGGGCACCTGGCACATTTGGGAGGTGCGCTGGCAGGGTGGTGGTTCGCTTCAGGCTTGTCAAAAGGACATGAAGCGACGAAATGGATTAACGTAATATTTGACTTTGTATCCGGTGCCCGCCGTCCGACACGGCGCAAACCCAGAATGAAAGTGCATTACAGTGATAAACAACAGGATTATGATTTCAATGCACGCAAGAAAGCCCGTGAGGATGAAATAGACCGTATATTGGACAAACTCCGCAAGTCGGGTTATAACAACCTGACAGATGACGAGAAGAAAAGCCTGTTTGACGCAAGCCGGAAATGAAAATCATCAGTTCTCTTGTACACACGGTATTGTTTGTGGAAAACCTTGCTGCAGCCGCAGGTTTCCTTCTCTGTGCCTATAGCCCGTACATTTCTCCCGTCCGCCATCCGGTATGGGCATGCGCAGGGTTGTTTTTTCCCCTGTTCATGGGATTAAATGCGGTGTTGTTTGTAGCCTGGATTTGCCTGAGAAGCTGGATAGCATTATTTCCTCTCGCCGTATTTGCCTTGGGGTGGGACAGCCTGCGGACGTATTTCCCTTTAAACCTGACACAGGCTTCTGAGGGAAAGACCATAAAAGTTCTTACATACAACACGCAAGGGCTTGCTGCTGCAAAAGGAACGGAAGGAGAAAGGTATTCCGTATTGGAATATTTGCGTGACAGCAATGCCGACATCCTTTGCATGCAGGAATTCCGGACGGGTTCCCATGCCACACAACAGCAGGTTGATGAGGCATTGAAGACTTATCCTTATCACGAGGTGACCCGTTTCGAAGGTGGGAATGTAGTGGCCTGTTACTCGCGCTACCCTATCCTGTCGGCGGAACGTATCCGGTATGCCAGCCAGTTCAACGGGAGCATGCTCTACCGTTTGGAGATAGACGGGGATACGGTAATGGTAATCAACAATCACCTGGAATCAAACAAGCTGGATAATGAAGACAAGCGGATGTACAAAAGCTTGTTGAAATCACCGGACGAAACAAAAGTCAAAACCGAAGGCAAACACTTGCTGCTGAAGCTTGCCGAAGCATCGGCTATCCGTGCCTCCCAAGCAGACTCGGTGGCACAGGCGATAGTGAGGAATCATACCCGCTACATGGTGGTGTGTGGCGACTTCAATGACTCACCCGTGTCCTATGCACACCGCGTCATCGGTAAAGGATTGCATGATGCGTTCGTTGAAGCGGGCGTTGGTCCCGGTTTCACGTACAACCAGAATCGCCTATATTTCCGCATCGACCACATCTTTGCCAGTCCGGCATTCCGCGTGTGCGAATGCAAGGTAGACCGCAACATCCGTGCTTCCGATCATTACCCTGTATGGTGCATCCTGGAGTTTAAAAAGTAAAACCGGACGATTGCAATACTGTCAAAAAGCAGACTTTTCACCCGCTGAAAATCTGAAATATTTAAAATCCTTTCCTCATGTAAATGAAAAAAACTATATTTGCGAACTTGAAAAAACGTAAATTGACAAAAAGGTAAATAATAAATTAAAGTAACATGCAAAACAAAGGATTCGTAAAGGTTTTTGCGATATTGCTGACGCTAGTGTGTGTATTCTATCTTTCGTTTTCATTTGTCACCCGTTACCACATGAACAAGGCGGCAGAAGACCCGAAAGGAGAAGCGCATTATCTTGATTCGATGATGAACAAGAAAGTGTGGTTAGGCAGTTATACGCTGAAACAATGTCGGGAGATGGAAATCGGATTAGGACTTGACCTGAAGGGTGGCATGAATGTCATTCTCGAAGTGTCTGTCCCGGATGTAGTGAAGGCGCTTGCCGACAATAAGCCAGACGAGGCTTTCAACAAGGCAGTGGTAGAGGCTGCCCGGCTACAGGTGACCAGCCAGGATGATTTCATCACCCTGTTTGTGAGAGAATACAAAAAACTAGTACCGGATGGAAAGCTTGCAGAACTTTTTGCTACCCAGCAGTTGAAAGACAAGGTGAATACTCGCAGCAGTGACGCCGAAGTGGAAAGGGTGTTGCGTGAAGAGGTAAAGTCTGCAATAGCCAATTCGTATAATGTCCTGCGTACGCGTATTGACCGTTTCGGTGTAGTTCAGCCCAACATCCAGGCATTGGAAGGATCCATAGGACGTATCATGGTCGAACTACCGGGTATCAAGGAACCTGAACGCGTCAGAAATCTTTTACAAGGTTCTGCCAATCTGGAATTTTGGGAGACATACGAGGCAAAGGATATCGTTCCTGTACTGGCCACGGCAGACGAACGTGCCCGTGTGGCGATGAGCCGCGACTTGGCACAGGCTGATACGGTAGACGTGGAAGAAGTGAAGCAAACTGCAACCATTTCCTCCCAAGACAGTTTGGCTGCCGTATTGAGAGGGGAAACGGTAGCCAGCAATGCCGCGCATATCGAGCAAATGAAAAAGGAACATCCATTACTTACCGTGCTCCAGCTTAACCAAAGTGGCATAGGATGTATCGTAGGATATGCAGACCGTAATGATACCACCCAAATAAACCGTATCCTGGCATTGAAGGAAGTAAAGGAAATCATGCCGCACGACCTGAAGCTGATGTGGGGCGTGAAAGCTTCCGATATCGATCCTACCGGGCACATCTTTGAATTGTATGCTATCCGTTCAACGGAACGGAACGGACGCGCCCCGCTGGAAGGTGATGTGATTACAGATGCAAGGGACTCGTATGACCAGTTCAACAAACCTTGTGTCACCATGTCAATGAACACCGATGGGGCACGTCGCTGGGCCGCATTGACAAAAAAGAATATTGGGAAAGAAATAGCCATTGTGTTGGATGGTTATGTATATAGTGCCCCACGTGTAAATTCTGAGATTACGGGCGGTAACTCCGAGATTACGGGCAACTTCACGCCGGAAGTCACAAAAGACTTGGCAAATGTGCTAAAATCCGGTAAAATGCCTGCTCCGGCACGCATTGTACAAGAGGATATCGTAGGGCCGTCATTGGGGCAGCAGTCCATCAACCAAGGGCTGGTTTCGTTTATTGTGGCGCTGGTTGCCCTCATGGCTTACTTGTGCTTGATGTACGGATTCATTCCGGGCATGATTGCCAACGGTGCCTTGATATTCAACTTTTTCTTCACACTGGGTATCTTGGCATCTTTCCAGGCAGCACTGACTTTGTCGGGTATTGCCGGTATGGTGCTTTCTTTGGGTATGGCAGTGGATGCCAATGTCTTAATCTATGAACGCACAAAAGAGGAACTGAAAGCCGGAAAGAACATGAAAGAAGCGATTGCCGGAGGTTACTCGGGGGCATTCTCAGCCATCTTCGACGCGAACCTGACTTCCATCATCACAGGCATTATCCTATTCTCTTTCGGCACGGGACCTATTCGTGGATTCGCCACTACGCTGATAATCGGTATAATTTGTTCGTTCTTCACCGCCGTATTCATGACGCGCCTGGTTTATGAGCACTATTTGTCGAAAGGCAAATTCCGCAATTTGACATTTACGACCAGTATCTCAAAGAACTTACTCCAGAATGCACACTATAATTTTATGGGAAGTATCAGACGTGTATTCACCGTTTTGGGCATACTTTTGGTGGCATGTTTCATTTCTTTCGCTGTCCGTGGCTTGTCGCAAAGCATCGACTTTACCGGTGGACGTAACTTTGTGGTACAGTTCGACAAAGAAGTGCAACCGGAAACCATACGTGGGTTGCTGGATGGCAAGATGGAAGATGCCAATGTGCAGGCCATCGCATTGGGAACCGAGGGGAAACGCATCCGCATAATGACCAATTACCGTATCGCAGAAGATGACACGAATGTGGACAGTGAAATCGAATCCTTGCTGTATGCAGCATTGGAGGAGGGTGGTCTGTTGCCAGAAGGGCTTACGTTGGCACAGTTCATTGACCGTGACGACCAAGGTGGTTGCGGTATCATCAGTTCGCAGAAAGTGGGTCCGAGTATGGCCGACGATATGAAAACCTCTGCCGTATGGTCTGTTATATTCGCGGTTATTGCCATTGGTTTATACATCCTGATGCGATTCAGGAATATCGCTTTCAGCGTAGGGGCCACAGTGGCATTGGCTATTGATGCCGTGCTGATCATCGGTGCTTATTCATTGTGCCATGGTTGGATGCCTTTCTCGCTGGAAGTCGATCAGACATTCATTGGAGCTGTATTGACAGCAATTGGTTATTCTATCAATGACAAGGTAGTCATCTATGACCGCGTGCGCGAGTTTTCTCACTTGTATCCGAATCGTGGGCGTATGCAGCTGTTCAATGATGCGTTGAATACGACATTGACACGTACATTAAATACGGGTCTGAGTACGTTGATAGTATTGGTTATCATCTTCTTCTTGGGAGGCGACAGTATCCGCAGTTTCTCATTCGCAATGATTCTGGGTGTCGTTATTGGTACTTTCTCCTCACTGTTCATAGCTGCCCCGATAGCTTACATGGTATTGGGGAGCAATAAGAAAAAAATTATGGAAAAGGCGAAAGCTTGACTTGGGATGATTGTTGACACTATTCATCAAAATCATTGTTAAGTTACATTGGATGAAAAACATTTAAAACAAATCAGCAAGGTAAACCCTTGCTGATTTGTTTTTTTGCATCTTCTTTTCCAAGAGAGAAAACATCAAAAACGCCCTTATCCTTATGCCCTATCCTCCATTTGACTCTCTTATAACATGCCCATGGGCACAATCACGTTTGAGTACAACATCATTTCCCTTTCACGTTTTACACCAAACATGTCATTCTAATCCATTTAAGAGGACATCTGTTAATTTACAAGACGGGAACATAGAGCCACACAACATTATCCTATGCGTGTATTGTGCGATTTGATTTTTCCTTACACTTTAATTTAAACCCGCACTATGTGAACAATACTTGAGCCAAGCAAAACTTTGGAGGGCGGTACGGGGGATACATCTTTCCCCTATGCAAACAGGCCTCATCGCCATAATTAAACGATAATAGCCTGTTCCCATCATCTGCTCAATTCTTTAACAGCCCCCAGTCCCACACGCATAAGGTCGCGATGCGTTTTTCCCCTTGGGACGTTTCCTTATACGCCTATACTTGACTTGCAACCAATACGGATAAAAACAGCGAAACGTATTTCTTGTTTCCTAACCCGAAACTCTTACCAAATTTCCATAGTGCAGCACGGCTTCCCTATTCCGGAAGCTACTCTCCACCAACTACAGACATTCTTCTATTTTTTTATACCGATTTGCTATTTTATTTCCCAAGTATCGTTTGTATCAAGCAACTCAGCGAATGTATGGTAAGATTTCTTAGCTGACACCTCTTCTATCTGTGCTTCCAACGCTTCATCGTAAGTAGGGGCTTCTACATCACGGATGACACCCAAGGCTATAGGAAAATCGGGACCTTCCATCAACGCCAATTTCAACTGCAAGGTGTGGTCTTCACAATGAGCATCGTGCACAAGAATATTTTCCAAGGTAATACCATTTTCGCCTAACTTGACCACTTTCAACCCGAATCCGTCCTGCACCAATCCGAATTCCCTATTGGGGCCAAAAAGCATTGGTTGCCCATGCTCCAGATAGATGGCATTGCGCTCGCGGGATTCTTTTTTCGCTACGGCATCATGCGTGCCATCGTTGAAGATTACACAGTTCTGCAAAACCTCTATGACCGATGTCCCTTTATGCCGTGCCGCTGCTTTCAGGACTTCCACAGAAGCTCCGCCATCGGTCGCCGCACAACGGGCAAAGAAACGTCCCCGCGCCCCGAAACAGAGTTCTGCCGGGCGAAACGGGTCTTCCACCGTGCCATAAGGTGACGACTTGCTCACGAAACCACGTGCCGAAGTAGGCGAATACTGCCCTTTGGTCAATCCGTAGATGCGGTTGTTCAGCAACACGATATTAATGTCCACATTGCGCCGTACGGCATGGATGAAGTGATTTCCACCGATAGCAAGCCCATCGCCATCTCCTGAAATCTGCCAGATGGTAAGAGCAGGATTAGCCACTTTTACCCCCGTGGCAATGGCCGCCGCACGCCCATGAATGGTGTGCATTCCGTATGTATTCATGTAATAAGGCAAGCGCGATGAGCATCCAATACCGGAAATGACAGCAATCTGGTAAGGCGGTACACCCAATTCTGCAAGAGCCTTGTGAAAAGAGTTCAGGAAAGCATGGTCTCCGCATCCCGGACACCAGCGCGGCTGCCCTCCCTTATAATCAGCCGCTGTATATTTTGTCTCATTCATAATGTATTCCTTCCTAATTATAATTCTGTGTTTAATATACGTGCAAACGCCTCAGCCAACTCTTTCACCACGAAAGGCTGCCCTTTTACCTGATTGAATTGGTAGAAATGCACACCCTCCACTTTCATGCGCAGATAGCCTGCCAATTGTCCCATATTCTGCTCCGCCACGACCACTTTCCTATAGCGGCGCAACACTTCGTAAGTATTCCTCGGCAGCGGATTCAGGTATTTGAAGTGTGCCAATGCCACTTTCTTGCCATTTTCATTCAGGATATCCATTGCCGAATGCAGGTGCCCGTATGTGCCTCCGAATCCTACCACCAGCAAATCGGCATCCTCACAGCCTTCCACTTTCAGGTCGGGGATGGCATTGACAATGCGTTCTACCTTTTCGGCACGCAGGTGGGTCATCAAATTATGATTTTCAGGATCAGTGGAGATAGCACCCGTTTCATTGCTCTTCTCCAATCCGCCGATGCGGTGCATGAATCCTTTCATGCCCGGCACCGCCCAATAACGCACGCCTGTCAACGGATTGCGCCGGAAAGGCGTCCACGTCCCCGCCATTTCCGGCTTCACGTAAGGAGGACAGATTTCGGGATACTTATCCAAATCGGGCAAACGCCATGCAGCAGAACCATTTGCTATGTAGGCATCGGTCAGCAATACTACCGGTGTCATGTATTCCAATGCAATCTTGCAGGCCATGTAGGCTGCATCGAAGCAGTCTGTAGGAGAAGAAGCAGCAATGACCGGCATGGGGCTTTCACCATTACGCCCAAACAACACCTGCAGCAGGTCTGTCTGTTCCGACTTGGTGGGAAGTCCGGTAGAAGGTCCCCCCCGCTGTACATCGACAATTACCAATGGCAATTCCGTAATCACAGCCAAGTTCATTGCCTCACTCTTCAGGCAGATGCCAGGACCCGAAGTAGTGGTGACCGCCAAAGCACCTGCGAAAGCGGCCCCTACAGCCGAAGCACAACCCGCAATCTCATCTTCACACTGCACGGTCTTTACCCTCATCGACTTGTGTTTTGCCAACTCATGCAGGATATCTGTTGCCGGTGTAATGGGATATGAACCAAGATAGAGTTGCAGGCCCGCCTTTTCGGCTGCGGCTATCAGTCCGTACGCCGTTGCCTTATTCCCGTTAATATCCATATAGCGCCCCTTTTCTTTCTGCTGCTTGTTGGGCACTGTGTAACTCTTCGAAACAGAAGCATGGGTATTCTCACCGAAACGATAGCCATCGTACAAGACTTTCACGTTGGCTTCCGCAATTTCCGGTTTCTTGGCGAACTTCTCCCGCAACAATTTCTCACCTACACGGATATCACGGTGAAACAGCCAGCATACCAATCCTAATGCAAACATGTTTTTTGTACGAAGAATGGATTTGTTGTCCAACCCGCTGTCTTTCAGGCTTTCCTTGCACATGGTAGTGATGGCTGCCTCTACCACCTCGTTCTTGATACCCAATTCGGAGAAAGGATTTTCCAACTGGAACTGTGCTTTTTGCAAGTCGCGTTTGGTGAACGAGTCCGTATCAATAATGATTACTGACTGCGGTTTACAGAATTTATACTGCGTTTTCAATGCGGCGGGGTTCATCGCAACCAACACATCACATTTATCACCCGGCGTATATACTTTTCCCGAACCGATATGAACCTGAAAACCCGACACACCGGTCAACGTACCTTGCGGTGCACGAATGTCGGCGGGATAATCCGGAAATGTACTGATATCGTTCCCTTCTGTCGCCGAAATATTGGAGAACATATTACCGGCAAGTTGCATCCCGTCACCCGAATCTCCCGAAAAACGAACCACCACGTCATTCAGTTCTTTGACAATCATTCCTTCTGCCATAAAATATTCTTTAAAATACACAAAAATCAATGGCTGCAAAATTGGCGAACTTCCTTTAAAAATCAAAATAAAAAAAGAATTTTATTGGCAGAAAATAAGTATTTTACGATTTTTTGATGCAAAAACATTGAATATTCGAAGAAAAGCAGTACATTTGCGAACACTGCCTTGGTAGTTCAACGGATAGAACAAGCGTTTCCTAAACGTTAAATAGGGGTTCGATTCCCCTCCGAGGTACTAAAAAACTAGCAATCAGTCCAATTTCGATTCACTTCCTGCTTTTTAGATGGCATAAAATCAACAATCAAAAAATAGTTCTTCCTCTCCGCAACGGAATTGCATTTTTACTAATTCATTATAAAATTCCTACTGCCCTCTTTTTAATTTTTGTCATGATAAAGATAAAAAAGACGAACCGCCATTTTAACGATTCGTCCCTTAGGGTACTCGAAGCGGGACTCGAACCCGCACAACCATCACTGGTCAAGGGATTTTAAGTCCCTCGTGTCTACCGATTCCACCATTCGAGCAAACTTGATAAAAAGGATAAGAGCGGAAAACGAGACTCGAACTCGCGACCCCAACCTTGGCAAGGTTGTGCTCTACCAACTGAGCTATTTCCGCATTCTGCGTGCAAAAATAGATATTTTTGTAATATGCTCCAAGCATTTTCTCTTTTCTTTCAGGAAAACCGCATCAAAATTCCAAAATTCCAATGGCTTTTCAGGATGTACAGTCTTTTCTCCTTAAATTTGTTCCGATAATTTGGGAAGAAAAAGACTGAAAGCCCGATGGGACAATCATTACCTCTCGAAGATTCCAAAAAAATTAGACGCGTTTGCCCTTGAACCTCTTTCCCATACATTGCAAATAAAGTGATTTCTTCATATCTTTGCATTTCATTTCGACAAGAGAAAATATCAACTTACATAAACCGCTATGGAATATAATTTCAGGGAGATTGAGAAGAAATGGCAACAGAAGTGGGTGGAACAAAAAACTTACAAAGTTACCGAGGACGAATCAAAGCAGAAATACTATGTATTGAACATGTTTCCTTATCCATCGGGAGCAGGGCTTCACGTGGGACACCCGCTGGGATACATTGCCAGTGACATCTATGCAAGATACAAACGCCTGCAAGGCTTCAATGTACTGAACCCGATGGGATACGATGCCTATGGGCTTCCGGCAGAACAATATGCCATACAGACCGGACAACATCCGGCCATTACCACCATCAAGAATATTAACCGGTACCGCCAGCAGTTGGATAAGATAGGATTCTCATTCGACTGGGACCGTGAGGTACGCACATGTAATCCGGATTATTACCATTGGACGCAATGGGCTTTCCAAAAGATGTTCAACAGTTTTTACTGCAACACGTGCGGCAAGGCACAACCTATAGAAAAACTCATCAGACACTTCGAAGAACAAGGCACCGAAGGAATGGACGTGGCTTGCAGTGAAGAACTGAGCTTTACAGCAGACGAATGGAAAGTCATGGACGAGAAGCGGCAGCAGGAAATCCTGATGAACTACCGTATCGCCTACCTGGGTGAAACCATGGTGAACTGGTGTCCGCAACTGGGCACAGTGCTGGCGAACGATGAGGTAGTGGATGGTGTAAGCGAACGCGGAGGCTATCCCGTGGTACAGAAAAAAATGCGCCAATGGTGCCTGCGCGTATCGGCATACGCGGAACGTCTGCTTACCGGATTAGATACCATCGACTGGACCGACTCGCTGAAAGAAACCCAACGCAACTGGATAGGACGTTCGGAAGGTACAGAGGTACGGTTCAAAGTCAAGGACCGTGATTTGGAATTTACCATTTTCACCACCCGTGCCGATACGATGTTCGGAGTAACCTTTATGGTATTGGCCCCGGAAAGTAAACTGGTATCCCAACTCACCACAGAGGCGCAACGCATGGAAGTAGAAGCCTATATAGACCGCACGAAGAAACGTACCGAACGCGAGCGCATTGCTGACCGACACGTGACAGGTGTGTTCAGCGGTTCGTATGCCATCAATCCTTTTACAGGTGACGAGGTTCCGATATGGATTAGCGATTATGTCCTTGCCGGATACGGAACGGGAGCTATCATGGCGGTACCTGCACATGACAGCCGCGACTATGCTTTTGCCAAACATTTCAACTTGCCTATCATTCCATTGGTTGAAGGATGTGATGTAAGTAAGGAAAGTTTTGACGCGAAAGAAGGTATTGTCTGCAATTCGCCTAAGGTGACAGATAAAGACGTGTCCGGTGAAGGCTCGCCAACCTGCCAATTGAACCTGAACGGACTGACTATCAAGGAGGCCATAGCCACTACAAAGAAATATGTGCAAGAACATGGACTGGGACGCGTAAAAGTGAACTACCGTCTGCGTGATGCCATTTTTTCGCGCCAGCGCTACTGGGGCGAACCGTTTCCCGTATATTACAAGGACGGTATGCCTTACATGATAGACGAAAACAAGTTGCCTTTGGAATTACCTGAAGTGGATAAATTCCTGCCTACGGAAACAGGTGAGCCTCCGTTGGGACACGCTACGAAGTGGGCATGGGATGTGGAAAGAGGTGAAGTGGTGGAAAACGCCAAGATCGACAACGTGCATGTCTTTCCCCTCGAGTTGAATACGATGCCAGGCTTCGCCGGTTCGAGTGCCTATTACCTGCGCTATATGGATCCGCATAATACAGAAACATTGGTTTCGGAAAAAGCAGACCGGTACTGGCAGAATGTAGACCTTTATGTGGGCGGGACGGAACACGCCACAGGGCACCTTATTTATTCCCGTTTCTGGAACAAGTTTTTGTTTGACATCGGTATAAGCATTACGGAAGAACCTTTCCAGAAGTTAGTGAACCAGGGTATGATTCAAGGACGGAGCAACTTCGTTTACCGCATCAAAGATACCAATACGTTTGTATCCTTCGGATTGAAGGACCAACACGATGTAACGCCGCTTCACGTAGATGTGAACATCGTATCAAATGATGTATTAGACATTGATGCTTTCAGGCAATGGCGTCCTGAGTACAACGATGCCAAATTTATTTTGGAAAATGGCAAGTATGTTTGCGGTTGGGCGGTTGAGAAGATGAGCAAGTCGATGTACAACGTAGTGAATCCTGATGTGATTGTAGAGAAGTACGGGGCAGACACTCTGCGTATGTACGAAATGTTCCTTGGTCCAGTGGAACAGTCCAAACCTTGGGACACAAATGGGATCGACGGTGTACACCGTTTTCTGAGAAAACTTTGGAATCTGTTTTACGACCGGCAGGGCAATTTCCGTCCTGTGGAAGGAGAAGCTACAAAAAACGAATTGAAATCGCTTCATAAACTAATCAAGAAGGTAACGGAAGACATCGAAACATTTTCCTACAACACATCGGTCAGCGCTTTCATGATTTGTGTGAATGAACTTACCGCCTTGAAGTGTACTAACAAGTCCGTATTGGAAACGCTGGTTATCCTCATCGCTCCCTTTGCTCCCCACCTGGCCGAAGAATTGTGGGAGGCAATAGGGCACGACACCACGGTATGTGATGCCCATTGGCCTGTATGGGATGAAGATTACCTGAAAGAAGATATGGTAAAATACATCGTTTCATTCAATGGAAAGGCACGTTTCACCATGGACTTCCCTGCCGACACCGATAACAATGCCATACAGTCGGCAGTCATGGCAGATGAACAGTCACAGAAATGGATTGAAGGCAGAATCCCGAAGAAGGTCATTATCGTCCCGAAGAAGATTATCAACATCGTGTTTTAGGGCCTGTCGGATTATGGGAATGGTTTTGAAAAAGAAAATAGGAAGGGAAGCAAAAGACTGTCTTGCCATTACTTTGGGGCTGGTGCTCTATGCCTTAGGCTGGACGGTGTTCTTGCTCCCCTATCAGATTACAACAGGAGGGGTGACTGGCATTGCCGCTATTATTTATTATACAACGGGCGTGGAAATCCAGGTTTCCTATTTCATCATCAATGCCGTTTTCTTAGGTTTTGCCTTAAAGATACTCGGTCCCAAGTTCAGCGTGAAGACAGTATATGCCATTTTTATGCTGACCTTTCTGCTTTGGTTTTTCCAGATGCTGCTGAAAGATGACAACGACCATTTGATCCAGCTTTTGGGACCCGGACAGGATTTTATGGCATGCGTCATTGGTGCAGGCGTGTTGGGATTTGGTATTGGCATTGTGTTTTGCAACAACGGTAGCACAGGAGGGACGGACATTATCGCCTGGATAATCAATAAATACAAGGATGTGACGTTAGGACGTATGATGATGTATTGCGATATTGTCATCATTTCATCGTGTTACTTCATCTTTCACGACTGGCGCCGTGTTTTGTTTGGCTTTTGTGTACTGTTCATCATGAGCATTGTGATAGACTATGTGATAAATAGTGCCCGCCAATCAGTCCAGTTCCTTATCTTCTCGCGTAAATATGAGGATATAGCCGACAGCATATCCACTAAGATAGACCGGGGCGTGACTTTGCTTGATGGGCAAGGATGGTACAGCAAGCAGAACATCAAGGTCATTGTGGTGTTGGCAAAAAAAAGCCAATCCATCGATATTTTCCGTCTGGTGAAAGATATAGACCCGAATGCTTTTATCTCGCAAAGTAATGTGGTGGGCGTGTATGGGGAAGGATTTGATAAATTGAAGGTAAAATGAAAAAGCAACTGGTATTTGCTACAAACAATGCACATAAGTTAGAGGAGGTACGTGCAATCCTGGATGACACATTTGATATTTTGAGCCTGAATGACATAGGTTGCCATGTTGATATTCCGGAAACGGCCGACACTTTGGAAGGCAATGCCCGTTTGAAAGCCACATACATTTACCAGAATTATGGGATGGATTGTTTTGCCGATGACACGGGTTTGGAGGTGGAAGCCCTTGATGGTGCACCGGGCGTTTACTCGGCACGTTATGCCGGCGGGTACGGACATGATTCGGAAGCAAATGTACGCAAGTTGCTTGCCGAACTGGATGGGAAAGAAAACCGCCGTGCACAGTTCCGGACCGTGGTTTGCCTTATAGAAAAAGGTAAAGAACATCTGTTCGAAGGCATCGTACGGGGGCACATCACCGAGAATGGCCGTGGTATGTCCGGATTTGGATACGACCCCGTCTTTGTCCCTGAAGGCCACACTGAAACCTTTGCCGAAATGGGTAATGAAGAAAAAAACAGGATAAGCCACCGTGCCCGTGCGATACAGCAACTTACCGATTATCTGAAATGAATTTTTGCACAGAGGAAAGGAATACAAAATGCCAAGGATTATTCTAAGGATATAGTATATACCTTTACGTCCTGATGCAGGAATATACTGGCTGATTCACGGAATTTTTCTACAGACTCTGTGGTAAGAAAATGACAGTTCCCCCCTATGCCACATCGTATCCGTATTTCCGGATGCCGGCAGAGATAGTTTTTCAGACTGGCTGCTACGTATTTACCTTGTTCAATGAGCCGGATATGTGGAGGCGTATAGCATTGTATTTTCTCCAATAAAAGTGGATAATGGGTACATCCTAAGATGACAGTGTCTATTTCGGAATCTTGAGAAAATAGTTGATTCATGTATTTCTGCACAAAATAATCGGCACCGGGTGACCGCGCTTCGTTATTTTCTATCAGCGGCACCCACATAGGACAAGACACCCCTGTCAAACGGATGTCAGGATATAACTTGTGTATTTCCAACAAATAAGATTGTGAACGTATGGTACCCTCAGTTGCCAATAATCCGATATGGCGCGTACGGGTCAAATCACCAATACATTCTACAGTGGGACGTATCACCCCTAAGACCCTTCGTGAAGGATCAAGGTAAGGGAGATCATTCTGTTGGATACTGCGTAACGCCTTTGCCGAAGCTGTGTTGCAGGCAAGAATCACTAGCGGGCAATTCAGTTCGAACAGTTTGCGTACGGCTTGCAGAGTAAAATCGTAGACGACCTCAAATGAGCGTGTGCCATAAGGAGTGCGGGCATTGTCGCCCAAGTAAAGATAATTGTATCGAGGCAGCAACCTGCGTATTTCATTCAGGATAGTCAGTCCCCCATAGCCGGAATCAAATATGCCAATAGGTCCCGTAACAGCCATTATACAACACTGATTATTAAATTGTCCCCCAATCGTGAACTACGAAGACTCCAAATGTGTATATCAATAAGAAACAATCCACAATAGGGGTATTCCGTTACAACACTTTTTAAAAATACAAAGAAGAATTCCATTACACAGTCAGTAATTAAATAATGGAATTCTTCTTTTTGCGTTTACCGGATGGCAATCGTATTAATTAGCCGAAGTTCATTCAGTAGCAACGGGAGCAGTCATCGGAACTGCAGTTAAACTGATGCCCAATTTGGTCTTGATATCATTTGTTACATCTTTCGATACGCTTTCGTCAATATAGGGAATATCCGTACGGTTCAAATCGAACACATATGTATATCCGCCTGTTGTTCCGATAGCCGTCACAGCATCTTCCAGTTTTTTATAAATCGGATCCATCATATCATTATAGGCACTCTGCAGCTGCTGCTGGGCCTCCTGTTGGAACTGAATGCCTTTCTCCTGCATCTCTTGCAATTCTTTTTGACGGCGTTCCTGAATGTTTTGCGGAAGAGTTTTTTGCTCTTGCTGGTATTCTGCGAACTTTTTATTAAATTCATCTGAAGCGCGTCTAATCTCGTCTTCATATTGCTTTTGCAAAGCCTGTATGTCGGTTTGCGCTTTAGTGTATTCCGGCATAACCAAAATGATGTCCATTGACTTGAAGTGAGCGAACTTTTGCGCTCCCACACCCATCGGGATGATGAGTAAAAGTAATAAAGCAATTTTCTTCAACATAATCTTTTAATTATTTATTTTATTGTTATTGTTGGTGCATACTTTCGCGTTCGGTTGCAAATATAAATAATTAATTTGAAAATCCTAAGCGCGAGAGCACTTCATTACTTATATCGATGCGAGGAGAGGCAAAAATCATACTTTGTGCCGATGCCCGGTCGATAACGGCATCGTAGTTTTTTTCCATAGCTATCTCTTTTACCACATCATAGATATCATCCTGAATAGGTGTAATCAATTCCTGCTGCTTTTTTATCATTTCACCTTCCGGACCAAAATATTTTTTACGCAATTCAGCCACTTCTTTTTCCTTGGCTACGATGGCTGTTTCTTTCTCGTTCTTTTGGGCATCCGACAACGATGCCACTTCTCTCTGGTACATCTCATACATTGACTTGGCTTCATTGGCCCTGGCTTCTATTTCATCCTGCCATTGTTTTGACAAAGATTCCATTTGCCGATTTGCCCGTTCATAAGCCGGAATATGCTTTAAAATATATTCCATGTCAATTAAAACAAACCGTTGCGCCTGTGCCGTCATGAAACAAGCCACAAGCAATGTTACTAAAAGGCTCAATCTTTTCATAAGTATCTGTTCTTCTTGATGGTTAAAATTCTTGCCCGATAATGAAATGGAACTGACTCCCACTGTACTGCATGGATCCATTGATCTTGTCAAACCCGTATGCCCAGTCAATACCCATCATGCCGACCATCGGCAAGAAGATACGTACACCGAATCCTGCGGAACGTTTCAACTGGAACGGGTTGAAATCGGAGACTTCTGTCCATGCATTACCTGCCTCCACAAAACCTAACACATAGATGCTGGTGGAGTTCTCCAACATCAGCGGGTAACGCAATTCAGCTCCCAAGCGGATATAGGCATAACCCTCACTACCATAGGGAGTCAAAGCTCCGTTTTCGTATCCCCGCAAAGCAATGGTTTCGGAAGCATAATTATAGCTGTACCCTGTCATACCATCTCCTCCCACATAGAAGGTTTCGAACGGGGAACGTTTGTATTTGTTAAAATGTCCCAGAATACCGAATTCGGCACGGGTCATGATAACCGGACATTTCTGGATATCCATCAGCGCCGTATATGTCTTTGATTTGAACTTCCATTTATGGTATTCAATCCACTTGTACATACTTGCGGCCTCATCATAGTCATCTTGTCCATACGTGGAATAATCCTTGTCGCTAAAGAGCGAATACGGGGGCGTTATCTGCAGAGAAGCACTGAATTCGGAACCATAACGCGGGAAAATCGGGTTATCGGTAGAGTTACGTGACAAGGTTATGTTCAAGCTCAGGCTGTTGCAGTTACCCGTGTTCATGTATTCCCCGTTGTTCAACATGATGTATAAATAGCTCCAGTCTTTCAACATAAAACGTTGGTAGGACAGTTCGGCAGTTAACGTAAAGTAGTCATCCGGCCAACGGAGACGTTTGCCCCACCCTACGGATATGCCGAACATCTTAATGGAACGGTCCGGGTCGTAATAAGCCGAATAGTTGTCATAATATCCATAGCTACCATACCCATATCCATACAGGTAGTTATAGTAGTTGTTCATGTAAGCCGAATTGTAATACTGGCTGCTGATATCGGTCTGTACGGAATAGAAAGCTGATACAGAAAGCGAATTCGGGCGTTTGCCTCCAAACCATGGGTCGAGGAACGAGATGCTATAAGCCTGATAATATTGTCCGTTGGTCTGTCCACTGATAGTCAGGGTTTGTCCATCACCTTGCGGTAAGATACCACGGAAGTTATCATTCTTGCGGAACAGATTGTAGAACGAGAAGTTGGTGAATTTCAAGCTTAGCTTACCGATGATACCCGTCTGCCCCCATCCTGCGGAAAATTCCACCTGGTCATTCGCTTTCGATTCCAATCCCCAGTTAATATCTACTGTACCGTCCTCATAGTTGGGAACCACATTCGGGTTGATATTTTCCGGATTGAAATGTCCCATTTGAGCGATTTCACGGTACGAACGTTCCAGTGCCTCTTTGCTGAACAGGTCTCCCGGACGAGTACGAAGCTCACGCCGGATAACGTTCTCATACAAACGGTCGTTACCGTTGATGCGTACATGGCTGATGCTCGCCTGCGGCCCTTCTATGACACGCATTTCCAGGTCGATGGAGTCACCGTCTATGTTCACCTCGACAGGATCTATGTCCGAGAACACATATCCCCGGTTATAATAGTTGTTCTTGATTGCGTCATCATCATTCGAGAGGCGGTCATTCAACAATTTCTGGTTGTAAACATCACCATGCTTCATGCGCAGTTGCTCACTCAGGAGGTCGGAAGGATAAACTGTATTACCTACCCACGTGATGTTGCGCAAATAATATTTGTCGCCTTCGTAAATCCGCATGTAAATGTCTACCGTCCTATCATCGAATGACGACACGCTATCTATCTCGATAATGGCATCGCGATATCCTAGTTCGTTATACTTTTCAATAATTCTCTGCTTATCCTCTTCGTATCGTTCATCGATGAATTTTTTTGCACGGAAAAGGTTGACAAGTTTGCCTTTTTCGTTGGTCTTTTTCATCGTGCGTTTCAGCTTTTTATCACTCAACACCGAATTTCCTTCAATGGTTATCTGGTGTACTTTCACCTTCTCTTTCTTGTCAATGTTGACATCCACATATACCTGTTCATTATTACCGGGGTCTTCACGTTCGATGATGTTGACTTCGGCATTCTTAAAACCTTTGTCATCAAAATATTTCTTGATGATTATTTTCGCACGGTCAATCATATTTGGAGTAACCTGCATACCCTTTACCATATTTCCCAACTTGTTCTGCAAGTCTTCACGTTCGCCTTTTTTGATGCCGTTGAAGTTGATGTCAGCAATACGCGGACGTTGGGTCAGAGAAATACGCAACCAGATTTTATTCCCTTCTATCTTGTCGGCGGAAATGCGTACATCCGAAAATAATCCGTGCCTCCAATACCTCTTGATGGCATCCGTGATGTCATCACCTGGCACAGTAATGGTCTGACCTGCCGCAAGTCCTGATATGCCGATTAGCACATAGTCTTCGTAGTTCTTGACCCCTTCCACTTTTATGTCAGCTATTTCATATTGCTTGGGCGTGCCATTGTACAAAATGATCGGTTTGTCTTCTTCAGCCGCATTATTATTTTCTTCTTGCTGTTGTGCGTCACTTTCTTGTGCGCACACAGTTGCTGGAATCCCGAAATATGTTATTGCCAATAGAATAAGGGAAAAACTGTATCGCATCTTCGTTATTTTATTGTTTCAATAATTGTTCACTTGTTTTGCCGTACCGGCGCTCTCTTTGTTGGTAATTATAAATGGCTTTACAAAACTCTTCTGTCTTGAAATCAGGCCAGAATGTATCACAAAAATAAAGTTCAGAATATGCACATTGCCATAACAAATAATTACTTAAGCGGATTTCGCCTCCCGTACGTATCAGCAAATCCGGATCCGGCATGAAACGTGTGGATAAATACTGCCCGACAGTCTTGTCGGTTATGTCATTGATAGTCATTTTGCCATCGGACACTTGTCTGGCGATTTGCCTGACAGCCTCAGTTATTTCCCATCTGGAAGAGTAACTCAAAGCCAGCACCAAGCACAAGCCTGTGTTAGAGGAAGTATGCTCCATGCACGCACTCAGACGTTCTTGTACATTTTCCGGCAACTTGCCGGTATCCCCGATAATGCGGAAACAGACATTGTTCTTCATGAACGTTTCTTCCTCTATTGAATCCATGAGGAGTGACATCAATGCAGCCACTTCATCTGCCGGACGCTGCCAGTTCTCGGTGGAGAATGTATAAAGGGTCAGAAATTTCACTCCCAACCTTGTTGCTTCTTCAGTTATCACATGTACCGTCTCTGCCCCTGCCTGATGTCCAAACGAACGATCCCGGCCGCGCTGTTTTGCCCAACGCCCGTTCCCGTCCATGATGATGGCAATGTGAACCGGTATTCGTGATTTGTCTAATAGGTCTTTGTACAGCATAGTTTTCCTCGTGCTCTTACCATTTAGGAAGGAAACCAAGACGGTTGACTCTTCCTCTACTCATATATCCGTTATACCAGATAATCCAAATAAAGTCGTTCTCGTCCACTACGCCCGAGTAGCTTCCTTCACCCAGTTTTTCACCCTCTGTATATTTAGAAGAAAACGATGAGGGGAAAATAAGGTAACGTGTTACCGGTTGCCAAGTCAGCCCGTTGTCTGCAGAAGAGAAGAAAGAGCTGAACGGTTCACTGTATGCTTCGTGCAAAGAACTGTTGATAGCTCCGCCAAATGCATAAAGCTTTTTGTCGTAATAAATCATGGTTGCGTCTGCGATGTTCGGGCATACAAATGTGTCAACCTGTGCATAATCGTAAACATTCCACCCCGTTTCATTCGTCAGGCGGTTAGCGGCAAATCCTGCCTCGTAGCCTGCATCATCGGCATGGTACCCGAAAAGAACGGTACGTGCAATGCTTGTGTTATAGGAAAGGGGCAAAGATGAGAATGAAAAGCGTTGGTCGACACTGGGAAAAGAAGCATCGCTCTCTTCCTCACTCCAGTTACTTCCGTTGTAGACCAATGTTTTCCCCTCACTGTCACATGCATAAAGCCACGTAGACCCGTTGGTTGCAGTGGCACAAGCAAAAAGCTGCTGCAATTGGTAATCCGCAGGGGAATCATCCGAGAGCCGGGGAATGTCATTGTCTAATTCGTACAATGCACCTTCCGCAATGAAGTGAATCTTGTCTTTCCACACAAGTGCCGAATAACTCTCCGTGCCTGTAGGTACATCTTCTATTTGCAACCATCCGTCCGAAGTCCCATTGGCACTGACCGTAGTATATTCGATGACAGGAGTACCGTCATTCTCTCCAAATACATAAATTTTTCCATCTTGATAAAGTGCTTTCTGACGGATAAGACTTTGCGAAACAAAAGGGTAATTTGAAGCTTCTTCGCTCCATGTCAACGAATCGGGTTCTTGGGTATGTACGTTGACCTTTATGTGGTATTCCTTGCCGATGACACCGCTATAAGCAAGCACTTTGAAAGAAAGCCCCTCAGCCGGAGCAAAAGCAAAATTGATTGTATCGCCCGAACTGTACAGTGTGTCCACCGGTTCTTTTCCCAACGAATCAATCTTACCGTAAAAAATATAAGGAGAATCTGCACTGATGGATGCGACCACCCTTGAGATATCGGTAGTCATCGGGAGTGAATCTTTATTCTCTATCGTGCGGTTAATCTGATCGATAGTAAAAGGATAATCTTTCATCGACATTGTGTCCATGTATACCGAGTCACTTCCATCTTCGGCTGTTCCCGTCACTTCATAGTAAAGTGTCCCCAATACAAAAGAGGTAATGCTTGACTCACTACTGTAGGTAACGCTTATCGTGTCGTCATTCAAACAAGAAGTCACCACGAATGTGGCCATAATCAGCCCTATTACCAATATGAATCCAAATCTTAGTTTCATCTAATACGTTCTTTGCCTATTATATTACACAAGTTGCAAAAGTAGAAAGTTTTTTCTCGTCTTGGCACTTTTGCACCAAAATTTATGCAAAATTATGGATAAACTTTACTTTTTTATCTGCGAATCAGACTTTTTACAAGGAATATTCACGTATGTAATGACTGAAACATACATTATCCTTATAGAAATATTCACAAAACGTTTCCTGAGGAGGAACGGGGGCCTGGATACCCTTCCCCAATACCCGGTGAGAATGTTCAACATATATTTCATCCCACAAGCCTGACCGGATGAAGGAACGTATTGTCTGACTTCCGCCTTCCACTAACAGCGACTGGATTTTTTCCTCATACAAATAGTGCGCGATTTGCGGAATGATATCTGTCCCAAAATCTATCCGTACGGATTCCACATCAGGCGAAAGGGCATGTTCGAGGGAAGTAAACACCCGTGTGGGTACCTCTCCATCGAAAAGGTGTAAATCGGGCGGCAAGGTAAGATTGCGGTCGATGACCAGCCGGAGCGGGCTTCTGCCGTACCACTCACGGACAGTAAGCGAAGGGTTATCGAATAAGGCCGTCCGTCTTCCCACAAGGATTGCCTTGTGTTCGGCGCGAAGCTTATGCACGAAAGCCGATGTAAGTGGAGTAGAGAACTTTACCGGGGCACCCGATTCGCGTATGGCGTCAATAAAACCGTTGGCCGACTGTGCCCACTTCAGGGTGATATAAGGTCGGCGTTCGCGGTTGGATATAATGAAACACCTTATCAGGTTCCGGCATGCTTCCTCCTGTACTCCCACCTTCACCTCTATGCCCGCTTTACGAAGCTTATGGATGCCCCGCCCTGATACTAAAGGGAAAGGGTCGATACACCCCACCACTACGCGGGGGATACCTTTTTCTACAATCAGGTCAGCGCAGGGAGGCGTCTTTCCGTAGTGAGCACATGGTTCCAAGCTGACATACAGGGTGGATTGACGCAACAAGCCAGGATTTTTTACCGAACGGATGGCATTGACTTCGGCATGAGCCTCTCCACACCGGACGTGGTAACCTTCGCCGATAATCCGGTCTTTGTGCACGATAACCGCTCCCACCATGGGGTTGGGAGCAGTGTTGCATAATCCGTTTTTTGCAAGCTGGATACAACGACTTATGTATTTTTCATCTTTTGTCATAGCAATATGTCTTTATTTGTTAACTTTGCGCCCATGCATCCTCTTTATACATATATCAGGCAGTCTCTTTCGCCTTTTTATACGGATTCGGAAGCACAAGTGCTTGCAAAAAGCATCTTGTCCGAGATATTCGGGTTTTCCGTATCGGAACTATACGCAGGCAAAGATATGAATTTTCCAGCGGATGCGCATGCGGAGCTGGAAAGTATTCTTGACCGCCTGAAACGACACGAGCCTTTTCAGTACATCGCAGGCAGAACGTCTTTCCACGGGCTGTCCTTTCTGGTCACACCCGATGTGCTGATTCCGCGTCCCGAAACGGCAGAACTGGTAGACTGGATTGTAACGGACCGGCAAGGACGGTACAACGGACTCCGTATCGTGGATATCGGCACCGGAAGTGGCTGCATTGCTATTTCATTGGCGAGGATGTGCCCCGGCTCCCGTGTTTCCGCATGGGATATCTCGGCTTCAGCATTGTCCATAGCAAAACAGAATGCCAAGGAAAACCGGGTAAGTATTTCTTTTAAGCAGGTGGATATCTTATCAGACATTTGTCCGAAAGACAGGGCAGACATACTGGTGAGCAATCCTCCATATATCCCCGAACACGAAAAAGGGACATTGGATCCGAACGTGCGAGACTGGGAGCCAGATTTGGCCTTGTTTGTTTCCGACAACGACCCGTTACTCTTTTTCCGTGAAATAGCCAGGAAAGGACGTGTACTTTTGGATGAAGGAGGCGTTATCTATTTTGAAATTCATCAGGCATACGGACAGGAGACGGCAGATTTGCTTTCACACATGGGTTATCGGGATGTAGAATTGCGCAAGGACATGTCTGGAAACGACCGTATGATAAAAGCATTGAGACCATGAAGACCGATACAGAACAAGATTGGAAAAACAAAGCAGAGACATATTGTTCTTCTGCCGAACGGTGTCCGTGCGAGGTGGAACGGAAGCTTATGCAGTGGGGGGCAGACAAAGAGGCAGCGGGTCGCATCCTTGCTTCCTTGGGGGAGGACCGTTTCTTAGACACCACACGCTATTGCCGTGCTTTTGTACGCGATAAATATCGGTTTGCGCGATGGGGGCGGACAAAGATTATCCAAGCATTGCGTATGAAGCATCTTCCTCCCGAAGACATTGCTGCCGGACTGGATAGCATTGACGAGGAAGAATACAGGAGCATCCTGGATACCCTCTTGCGACAGAAACAAAAACAGTTGGCCGACAAGGACAGCCACGACCTGGGCCTGAAATTGATCCGTTTTGCCATGGGCAAGGGATTTACTTTAGATGAGATTCGACATTGCATCAACCACGTTTCGACCGATGAGTTTTTGGACTGACCTCCGCGACTTTTTCTTTCCCCGTCTTTGCCTCACATGCGGAGACAAACTTTTGTCGGGGGAATATGGTTTGTGTACATCCTGCCTTGCTTCCCAACCTTATACTTTACTATATAACAAAAAGGGGAACGGTATGGAACAGTGCTTTTGGGGACGTTTCCCCATAGAACGTGCCTCTTCATTGTTTTACTACACAAAAGGGGGAAGCGTGGCTCAGGTGCTTTATGCCATGAAGTACAAGGGACAGCGTTTACTTTGTTCCCGCATGGGAGAGTTGATAGGAAGCGAGTTGCTTCCATCGGGCTTTTTTGCACAAGTGGATTATCTGGTACCCATACCCTTATTCCGCACCCGCCAACGCAAGCGCGGATACAACCAGAGTGAATGGTTGGCGAGAGGGATATCTGCCCGGACGGGAATTCCCTTATGTTTAAATGCTGTGATGCGTGTGCGGAACAATGCCACACAGACTCAGAAAAGTGGATATTCCCGCTGGATAAACGTGGAAGGATTGTTTCGTGCCACGAAAGAAGCCGATGTTTTGGCCGGCAAACACATCCTGCTGGTAGATGATGTGCTGACCACCGGTGCCACGCTGGTGGCATGTGCGGATGCACTCTCTTCTGTAAAAGAGATTCGTATCAGCGTGGTCACGCTGGCATGGGCAAGATGAAACGTACGAAAACACATCTATATTATTACCCGGCATATTTGTACTATCGGGCATACAGAATATACTCCCCAAGGCGTTGCAGCTCTGCTGAACCGCATCGGATTTCATAAGATAATTTCCGACAATGCCCGTTATTACCATAACAAGGAACTTAAGGAATGGGTGGAAGGGACGAAAATCAGGCAAATATTCCTCCCACCTTACTCACCCAATCTCAATTTGATTGAAAGACTCTGAAAGTTTCTCAGGAAGAAAGTCATCAATACCGGTTTCTAAGGACGGAGGAAAAATTCAGGCAAGCCGTCAGGAACTTCTTCGATAATATCGGAAATTACAAAAAAGAGTTGGAATCACTTCTGACCCTCAATTTCCGTTTGGCTAATTCGCAAACCATTTCTTTTTAACTAAATATCACGACCTGATGCATACCTGTCTGTCCCCAGTGCCGACCAAGACAACCTGGTAAGTTTTCTCTGAAAAAAGTCAGCATATATTTCTTTATACCGCAGGTTTTCCATATTTTTGCAGTAGTATTTATCAGATAATCAAATTATGAAAACTTTGGAGAGATTATTTGCAGAAAAATTGTTGAAGGTGAAAGCTGTAAAAATTCAACCGGCTAATCCCTTTACATGGGCATCAGGATGGAAATCTCCTATTTATTGTGACAATCGCAAGACTTTGTCTTATCCCGCTCTCCGCAACTTTGTGAAAATAGAGTTGTGCCGGCAGATATTGGAAAAGTTTAACGAAGTTGATGCAATTGCAGGTGTGGCTACCGGTGCCATTCCCCAAGGGGCTTTGGTAGCAGAGGAATTACATCTTCCTTTTGTATATGTGCGTTCCAGTCCGAAAGATCACGGATTGGAGAATCTGATAGAAGGTGAATTACGCCCCGATATGAAAGTTGTCGTAGTGGAAGATTTGGTGTCAACGGGTGGAAGCAGTCTGAAGGCTGTGAATGCAATCCGTAGCAACGGATGCAAGGTCATAGGCATGGTGGCTTCATTCACATATGGTTTCGATGTAGCGGTAGAGTCCTTTAAGGAGGCGAAAGTGGAATTGGTTACATTGACAAACTATAACACGGTGCTTGATGTAGCACTAAAGACCAATTATATCGATGAACAGGATATTCCAATATTGCAAGCATGGCGGAAAGACCCGGCTCATTGGATTGGGAAATAAACAGATTTAATAGACATGGGTTACGGTGGATACACTGGCAGCCCATGTTTGTATATATCAAAATATGGTACAGTTTGAAAGCACTGTGAAACATGTTCCTTACAGTCAGGAACGTGTGTATGGTAAGTTATCCGATTTGAACAACCTTGCTTTCATGCGCGACAGGTTGGATACATTGAAAGAAAAGATGGGAGGGCGGATGGAAGACTTGTCTTTCGACCAAGATTCATTGTCGGTAAAAATACAGGGTGTTTGTCTGACACTTCGTATAATAGAACGTGATCCTATGAAATGCATCAAGTTCGAAGGGGACAAGTCCCCTGTTCCTTTGAATCTTTGGATACAGATCCTTCCGGAAGGTGAAACCGAGGCGAAAATAAAAGTAACCGTCCGCGCAGAAGTAAATGCATTTATGAAGGCAATGATTTCCAAACCCCTGCAGGAAGGAGTGGAAAAGATAGCAGATGTGTTGGCCTTAATATCTTATTAGGATTTATTGGAAAATTCAGATTATGGGACAGAAACTTTGGGAAAAAAATGTACAGGTCAATGAAAAGATAGACCGCTTTACGGTAGGGCATGACCGTGAAATGGATTTGTATCTGGCAAAATATGATGTGCTTGGTTCCATGGCGCACATCACCATGTTAGAAAGCATCGGTCTGCTTACGGCGGATGAACTGCATGTCTTGCTGGACGAGTTGAGACGTATCTATGACATGGCTGAGGAAGGCAAGTTCATCATTGAAGACGGCATAGAGGATGTACATTCGCAAGTAGAACTGATGCTGACACGTAAACTGGGCGATGTAGGGAAGAAAATACACAGCGGACGCTCACGTAACGACCAGATATTAGTAGACTTGAAGTTATTTACCCGCGAACAGTTGCAGAAAGTCACGGAAGCGGTAGAGACACTGTTTCATGTCCTGATAACGCAAAGCAATAGATATAAGGATGTCTTGATGCCGGGATATACCCATTTGCAGATAGCAATGCCGTCATCGTTTGGCCTATGGTTTGGCGCTTATGCCGAAAGTTTGGTGGACGATATGATGTTCTTACAGGCGGCATATAAGATATGCAACCGCAATCCGCTCGGATCGGCGGCAGGATATGGTTCTTCGTTCTCGTTGGATCGCGAGATGACCACCCGTTTGCTGGGTTTTGATTCTATGAATTACAACGTAATATATGCCCAAATGGGACGGGGGAAAATGGAACGCAACGTGGCCTTCGCATTGGCTTCCGTAGCTGGAACCGTATCGAAGATGGCGTTTGATGCATGTATGTTCAGTTGCCAGAATTTCGGTTTTATCAAGCTTCCAGATGAATGTACGACAGGTTCCAGTATCATGCCTCACAAGAAAAATCCTGATGTGTTCGAACTGACCCGTGCGAAATGCAACAAAATCCAGTCACTTCCCCAGCAAATCATGTTTATCACGAACAATTTACCTTCGGGTTATTTTCGTGATTTGCAAATCATCAAGGAAGTATTCCTACCTGCATTTGATGAACTTCTGGATTGTTTGCAGATGTCTGCATACATTATGGAGCGTGTCCAAGTGAACAGACACATCCTTGATGACAACAAGTATCTCTACATGTTCAGTGTGGAAGAAGTAAACCGTTTGGTTTCCGATGGCATGCCATTCAGGGATGCCTACAAAAAAGTAGGTTTAGACATTGAGGCAGGCAAATTTACACATACAAAAGAAGTGCATCATACCCATGCAGGGAGTATAGGTAACTTATGCAATGACAAAATCGAAGCTTTAATGGACCAGGTAGTTCAAGGTTTTGATTTTGACAATGTAATACAAGCTGAAAAAGCTCTATTGGAACGATAAACGAATATGGGTAATGTAAAGCAGAAAGATATATTGGACATTAATTAGGGACATTTATTGAATGTCCCTAAAATAGGAAACGGACATAGCACCTTAGTCATCATCGCCGCATGACACCTCTCAAAGCTCACTACATTCCTGTAGCCATAAAGCAGCACTGGCATCGCTGGGCATACGCCAGTCACCACGCGGACTTAAAGAAACCGACCCAACCTTCGGACCATCAGGCAGGCAAGAACGCTTAAATTGCTGAGCGAAGAAACGCCGGAAGAAGTTCGTCAGCCACTTCTTGAGGGTCTTATCATCATAAGTGCCACGGAAAGCCAAACGCGCTAAATAATAAATCTTTGCCGGACGTGAACCGAAACGTAGAAAATGATAAAGGAAAAAGTCATGTAACTCATACGGACCTACCAGGTCTTCGGTCTTCTGGCTGATATTCCCGTCAGCGTCGGCCGGAACCAGTTCGGGACTGATAGGTGTATCAATGATGTCCAACAACGTGGCACGCGAATCCTCATCCATCTCGGTCTCGGCCACCCACATAACCAAATAACGCACCAGCGTCTTGGGAATCCCCACATTAACGGCATACATTGACATGTGGTCGCCATTGTATGTAGCCCATCCCAAAGCCAATTCCGAAAGGTCGCCCGTACCGATTACCAACCCTCCCTGCTGGTTGGCATAATCCATCAGTATTTGGGTGCGCTCGCGTGCCTGGCTGTTCTCATACGTCACATCATGCACTTCCGGATTATGACCAATGTCTTCAAAATGGCGGACACAAGCTTCCCGGATACAAATTTCACGGGAAGTCACTCCCAACAAACGCATCAGTTCCACGGCATTACGATGTGTACGTCCAGTGGTTCCGAAACCTGGCATCGTGATGCCAACAATCCCCCTACGTGAAAATCCCAATTTGTCAAAAGTCTTGACACAGACCAACAGTGCCAACGTAGAATCGAGCCCGCCCGAAATTCCAATCACCACATTCTTGCACCCTGTATGAACCAGGCGTTTCGCCAACGCCGCCACCTGGATGGAAAAAATTTCTTCGCAACGCTCATCCAGCAATTTGCCTCCGGAAGGCACAAAAGGATAGGGATCTACTTTGCGGGTCAGCATAAAATCCCTTACAGGAACACGATCGGCCGATACAATCTTCGCAGTTGAACTACCGTAATGCTGCACACCGGCAACAAAAGTAGTATTAAGAATACGTTCGTTCCGCAAGTGATCGACATCAATCTCACTCATTACCAACTGCCTGTCAAATGAGAAACGGTCGGATGCGGCAAGCAGAATCCCATTTTCATAAATCAATGCATTGCCGGCAAATACCACATCGGTAGTAGACTCGCCGAAACCACATGATGCAAATACATACCCAGCTAAACAACGCGCCGACTGCTGTGCCAAAAGTGAACGCAGATACCGGTGCTTTCCTATATTTTCTGTATCGGCGGAAAGATTGAAGATAATCTCCGCCCCTCTCAATGCCAGCATCGAACTGGGTGGCACAGTCGCCCACACATCCTCGCATATCTCGACACCGAAACGGACTTCTGACGTTTCGAACAATAAACTGGCATCTACAGGAATCTGTTGACCGCACATCCGTACATTCGTACCTGCGGCATGGACTGTAGCCGAGGCGAACCAACGGTGTTCATAAAACTCCTTGTAATTGGGCAAATAAGTCTTGGGGACAATTCCCAATATTTTCCCCCTCTGAATGACCACTGCACAATTCATCAGCGCAGATTCCACTCGGACAGGCATTCCCACTATGGAAATGACATCCAACTGGCGTGTATTGTTCAATATCCGCATCAATGCCATTTCCGCCTGTTCTAACAACAAAGACTGCCCGAACAAATCACCACAGGAATACCCTGTAAGATTCAGTTCTGGAAATACCAGGATATGTACCCCGTTCCCCTCCGCCTTGGCAATCAGACTTTCCGTCTGCTCCGCATTAAACTGACAATCGGCTATTTTAACCAAAGGTATGGCAGCTGCTACTTTTACAAATCCCCAATTCATACAGATTATTTTATCTCATATATACCCTATCGGGCAACAAATTCTCTATCTCTAAAAAGACACCTATTCATGTATCAGCATATAATTTCATCTGTCACAGCAACAAAGATAAATAAAAAAAGAAGCAACCTTTACACAGACAAAATAAAAAAATAAAAAATCATAATAGGATTTTGTACATAAGAAAAATATTTCTATCTTTGCCAAAGATTTAAAATTGTAATAATTACAAATAAGCAATTGAAGGAATATAAAATGAACGTTTACGAATATTTGCTAAGTTACCAAATCAAGCCGTCCGTACAACGCATTGCCATCATGGACTATCTGTTAAAGCACCGTACCCATCCGTGCATCGATGAAATCTATATGGCATTATGTCAAGATATTCCTACTTTGTCGAAAACTACAGTATACAATACGCTCAAACTGTTTGTAGAACATGGAGCTGCACGCATGCTAACCATCGATGAGCACAACACTTGTTTTGATGGGGATATGTCTGTTCATGCACATTTCCAGTGTAGAATGTGCGGGAAAATAAGCGATGTTCCTTTGGCTACCGGTCAATCGGAAGAAATAAAATACCTGCAAGATAATGGTTTCCAAATAAACGAGACACATCTGTATTATAAAGGTATATGTCCGGAATGCCTGCAAAAAGAAAAGAACTGAATGATTTTATGCTAATAACTGCTAAATACTAACAACTTAAAAACATTAGATTATGAAAAAGTTTATCTGTACTGTATGTGGCTACATCTATGAAGGGGAAGCGGCTCCCGAGAAATGCCCGTTGTGTAAGGCTCCGGCTTCCAAGTTCAAAGAAATGGAAGAAACAGGTGAAAGCGGACTGCAATTCGTAGACGAACATATAATCGGCGTGGCAAAAGGCTGCGATGAGGAAATGATCAAAGACCTGAACAACCACTTTATGGGTGAATGCACAGAAGTGGGCATGTATCTAGCAATGAGCCGCCAGGCAGATCGCGAAGGTTATCCTGAAGTAGCGGAAGCATTCAAGCGTTACGCATGGGAAGAAGCTGAACATGCCGCCAAATTTGCCGAGTTGCTGGGTGACTGTGTATGGGATACTAAGACCAATCTGGAAAAACGCATGAATGCAGAATGCGGAGCTTGCGAAGACAAGAAACGTATAGCTACCCGTGCAAAACAGTTGAACTTGGATGCTATCCATGATACCGTCCATGAAATGGCCAAAGACGAAGCCCGTCACGGAAAAGGTTTCGAAGGTTTGTTCAACAGATATTTCAAGAAATAACTGCTAATATTGAATCTGTTCTAAAAGGCTGTTATAGCTAAAATATCAATGATTTATCCACTTTAGCAAGGTTAAACTTACTAAAGTGGATGTTTCCATTCGTAAAACTCTGTCTTGAAAAACGAATCGAAATATTTGTCAGGGCAAACGCATCTAATTTTGCGTAAAAGTTCAAGTTCACTATCTTTGAA
>CAZAUU010000010.1:0-48667 GCA_964488405.1 uncultured Phocaeicola sp. | reverse complement strand
CAAACGAAGCTGAAAGAGAACAGGTTGTATATCAGTAGTCTCGAAGCGGATGCAGCCCTGATAAACAAGTCCGTCCGTTCGCATTGGGCAGTCGAGAACTCCCTCCATTGGGTATTGGATGTCGCTTTTGGTGAAGACCACAGCAGAAAGAGGGCCGGATATGCGGCACAGAACTTTTCGTTAATTAACAGAATCGCATTGAATCTGCTCAAGAACGAGAAGTCTGCCAAAGTGGGCGTGAAGGGAAAAAGACTCAAAGCCGGATGGGACAATGAATATCTCTTGAAAATCCTGAAGAATTAGATGCGTTTGCCCTGGTTCACTCGCACGCCACTACATAAAGCATTTCCATTATCCACTACATCCATTTTATGGCAGAGTAACCAACACACAATCCAGGCAACGGCTTTCCATAAAACCAGCTTCTAAAAAACATTCAATTTTTGGCAATTGACAAAGCAGGCATTATCTTTGCACCACAAATAAAAAATCAGCCCATGATAGTTTGCATAGCCGAAAAACCCAGTGTGGCACGCGATATAGCCGACGTGCTCGGAGCACGAACCCGCCGGGAAGGATATATCGAAGGAAACGGATATCAGGTGACCTGGACGTTTGGCCATCTTTGTACGCTAAAAGAACCGCACGAATATACCCTTTCGTGGAAAGCATGGTCACTCTCCAGCCTGCCAATGATACCTCCTCGTTTCGGCATCAAACTCATAAACAATCCGGGCATCGAGAAACAGTTCCATATCATCGAACAGTTGATGCAACATGCCGATGAGATCATTAATTGTGGTGACGCCGGACAAGAAGGCGAACTTATCCAGCGATGGGTAATGCAGAAAGCAGGTGTACACTGCCCTGTGCGCCGCCTCTGGATTTCCTCGCTCACTGAAGAAGCTATCCGGGAAGGCTTCTCCCAATTGAAAGATCAATCTGCATTCCAGCCGCTTTATGAAGCCGGATTGAGCCGGGCCATAGGCGATTGGCTATTGGGCATGAATGCCACGCGCCTTTACACCCTGAAATACGGGCAGAACCGCCAGGTGCTCTCCATCGGGCGTGTACAGACGCCGACACTGGCACTCATTGTCAGCCGACAACAGGAAATAGAGCATTTCGTGCCAAAACAGTTTTGGGAACTAAAGACTGTATACCGCGATACTACATTCAATGCCATCGTACGAAAAAACGATGAAGAGCTTGCCGGAGAATTAACGCAAGAAGCTCGAGGCATCCCTCCCATAACCGATGAACAAACAGGCAAGATATTGCTGGCACGCATTGAGGACAAGCCTTTTAAAGTGACAAACATCATACTGAAAAAAGGGACGGAAGCCCCCCCACGCCTGTTCGATTTAACTTCATTACAGGTGGAATGCAACAAGAAGTTCGCTTATTCCGCCGACATGACCTTACAACTCATCCAATCGCTTTACGAAAAGAAAGTAACCACTTATCCGCGGGTAGACACCACCTATCTGAGCGATGACATTTACCCCAAATGCCCCAAAATATTGGAAGGATTAAAGGACTATACCGCCTATACCACACCACTTGCCGGAAAAGCACTTCCCAAACCCAAAAAATTTTTCGATAACTCGAAAGTAACTGACCACCATGCAATTATCCCTACCGGTGTGCAACCTCAAGGACTGACCGACATGGAAAAGCAGGTGTTCGACCTCATAGCACGGCACTTTATCGCTGCATTTTATCCCGAGTGCAAATTCTCAACTACCTCCGTTCTAGGAGAAACAGACGGGATCAGATTCAAAGCCAGTGGAAAGCAAGTGCTTGACCCAGGTTGGCGTGTGGTCTTTACCAAGGAACAAACTGACAATACGAAAGATGGAGAAGAAAAGGCATTGCCTGCTTTTGTCAAAGGTGAGAGTGGACCGCATGCTCCCTCACTCGTTGAAAAATGGACACAACCGCCCAAACCCTATACCGAAGCCACACTGCTACGTGCCATGGAAACAGCAGGTAAACTGGTAGATAACGACGAGTTACGCGACGCACTGAAGGAAAACGGTATCGGACGCCCTTCTACCCGCGCTGCCATCATTGAAACGCTTTTCAAACGGCACTATATCCGTAAAGAGCGCAAAAACCTGATAGCCACTCCCACTGGGGTGGAATTGATTGGATTGATCCACGAAGAATTACTGAAATCTGCAGAATTGACGGGCATTTGGGAAAAAAAGCTACGCGAGATAGAACGACAAAGTTATGATGCGCGGCAATTCCTGGATGAACTAAAGCAAATGGTGAGCGAGATTGTAGACAATGTCTTGCGTGACAATACGAACCATCGCATCACAGCAATGGCCGAAGTCCTTAAACCTTCCCGCCAAGTATCAAAAGCCAATGAAAAAAAGGATACAAAGATTTCTTCTACCCCCACACGCACAAAAAAACGACCCGCTTCCACACCGGAAGAAGACCCTATCCCGGGTAACGTATGCCCTTTATGTGGTAAAGGTACAATATTGAAAGGAAAGACTGCCTACGGGTGCTCAGAATGGAAAAACGGGTGTACGTTTCGCAAACCTTTCTGACAAAATCACAAGGCGCAGACTATCTTCTCGGGCAAGTAACTGCTCCGGATACGCCATTCCTGAGGATAAAGGTTATTGGTACGATTGCCTATGTTTTTAACGAATCCGAGTGGAACATTCCGATACATTACCAAGACATATCCACGGGGAATTCCGGCAGGCAAAGCCAGTGTTTCTTTCCGCAGATAGGCTATCGCCTGCGCATAATCTATCTCTACTTCAGGAAAAGATTTTTCTTCACGACACACCGACATGGCAAGGGCATGGCACGGGACGAAATCCCGTCCTTTTATCTCAGCAACAGGAATGCCCCCATAAACCATACTCATGTACTCACGGATATTCCCGAACATGAATTGATGTACTTTAGGGAAGGCCATTATCCTATTCCCTTCGACCGACCAAACATACTCATCCGCGCACTTTACCCACGACTTCACTTCTTGAGGAACAACGGATGCTTTTCCTTTTTTCTTACTGTCCTTCCACTGCCGTCCTTTTTGTCCCCCAATAGGCTTATCCGGATTTCCGGGCTTGCGCAAGACCGCCATAAACAAGCCTTCACCCTCCGTACGATGAGGCAGAAAGCGATATACCGGAAAATGTCCTCCCGCTATGTTTCCGGTGATATTCCATTCAGGCCGTATTTTTACGGGCAATACATCAGCTCCCCATTCTGCGGCAATCCATGACACATTGTCCTCATTCTCCTCTCGGTTATAAGTACAAGTACTATACACCAACAATCCATCCGGCTTCAGACAAGGCCAGATATCCTGAAGTATTTTCCGCTGGCGTCTGCTGCAAAGTGCAATGTTTTCTTCACTCCACTCCTGCACCGCCACAGGATCTTTGCGAAACATCCCTTCACCCGAACAAGGCATATCCACCAGTATCACATCGAACATTTCACCCAAACATACAAAATCGTCCGGATTGTCATTGAACACCATTACATCCGGATGTCCCCACTTCGTCATATTCTCGACAAGTACTTGTGCCCGATTCCGCATCACTTCATTCGCCACCAACAGGCTTCCATCAGGCAACGCAGAACGTGCCAGTGTAGACTTTCCTCCCGGTGCAGCACAAAGGTCGAGCATCACTACAGGATTATGTACATATTGCTTCAGAACTTGTTCCAAAAACATCGAAGAAGCCTCTTGCACGTAATAACATCCTGCATGGAAAAGCGGATCAAAAGTAAATGTAGGCTTTGATTTCAGATAATATCCAGATGAACACCACCCTACCCTACGGCTTTGACCAGGCATAATATCAGTTTTCAATCGATTGACACGGATACTGATCGGTATCTCCCGCATGAACGATTCACGGAAAGCTACAAACTGTTCTTCTCCCAGCAAGCCACATGTACGAGTTATAAAATCGGAAGGAAATTCCATATTAACTTTTTTCGCAAACAATCAATCCCGCAGTATCATACCCTCCCCACCGATAGGAATCCCACGACATCCTTATCTTTTACGTAGATTTTGTGGACCTGGAGGGAATCGAACCCTCGTCCAAACAAGGAAGCCATACGCTTTCTACATGCTTATCCCTGCCTTTGATTTTCGTGTGCAAGCAAGACCAGAGCCACCCACTTACACCTTAGCCTCTTGATTATCATTCCGGCTCCAAGGCAAAACCGGAACTATTCCCGAATTTGCTGCACCGCTTGACCAAACGCTTCGGAACAAGAGCTTTTGAGCGATGTCTCGTTTCCACCACTATGACGGAAATAAAGCGGATCTACTATCCTTCAATCACGCAGCGAGAGCATAATTTTCGTTGCCAGATAATTGTCCGGTAACTGAGATTATAGTGCCAGTCACCCATGCACTGCATGCTTACGTACCACATCTCTTGCTGTCAAATCCAGTCAAGCCCATGAGTATTAAAAACACCTTCCATCCAGAAGGGTTATGCAAAGGTATGATTTTTCTTTTACATCCCCATATTTATTAGGACTTATTTACATATTCTCACCTGCTCTGTCTGCCTTTCAGGCCAATTGACCAGATACAATGTGCCGATAGCCCGAGTAAAGGCTGTGTATAGCCAACGGTAATAGTCCAGCGACAACATATCCTCCGACAGGTATCCCTGGTCGACAAACACGTGGTTCCATTGCCCTCCCTGTGCCTTATAGCAAGTCACCGCATAGGCATATTTCACCTGAAGCGCATTGTACCACGGGTCTGACTTGATTTTCTTCATCCGTTCACGCTTAACTGTCACATCCTGATAATCTTCCCACACAGCATGGAACAAACGGTCGCTTTGATCTTTCGTTAACGAGGGAGAATCGGAATGAAGCGTATCCAGTAGAACTTTTGCCTCAATCTCTACATCTTGATAATCGGGAAAAGACAAAAGCACATCAGCAAAGCGGAATCCATACATTTCCTGCACATGGCGCACACGACGTACCACAGACAAATCACCGTTGGCTATAAAATCCAATCCCTCACAGTTGTTCCCCCAGAAATAATTGTTTTTCGCCACCATCAGGATATCTCCCGGAACCAGTTCGTCTTCCCTCCACAGGATGGTATTCCGGATTCCCTTGTTGTAGAGGTTGGCGCGTTTGTTCGAACGGCAAATTACAATCGTACTTTCCACCCCATCCCGGTCATAGCAGGTACTGATTGTCTCTGGCAGTTCAGCTCCCGAAACCACACGGACATCGGGAAAGCCGTCCATCCGTATTCGGGGCAAAATATCGCATGCACCTTCCATCATCCGGAGGCGAAGCCGGGTCGCATTGTACAAGATACCCGAATCTTGTCCTTGGCGAACCACTTCGGTCAGCTCTTTTTCCATAACCGACAAACCGTACCCCCTCAAATTGTCTACCGATAATGCCGGACTTCCCTCCTCGCCCACCGGTGGCAACTGTGCTGTGTCTCCCACCAAAATCAACCGACATCCTTCACTTCCGTAAACATACGTTATCAGGTCGTCCAACAAGCGTCCGCTTCCTGACAGGCTACCCGACAAACCCTCGTTGGCTATCATCGAAGCTTCATCTACAATGAAGAGCGTATGCCGGTGCAAATTTGTGTTCAACATGAAATTATCCATTTCATTAGAGAAAGAGGCCTGGCGGTAAATCATGCGATGGACTGTGTAAGCAGGATGCCCGGAATATCGTGAAAACACCTTGGCAGCCCTTCCTGTAGGAGCCAGCAGCACACACTTCCGTTTCAACCTGCCCAGCGTCTTCACCAAGATACCCACCACGCTTGTCTTACCCGTACCGGCATATCCTTTCAGAAGGAATATGGCATGGGGATCTGCCGAAAGAAGAAATCCGGCAAACAGACGGAATACATCCCGCTGTCCTTCCGTAGGTTTATATAAGAAATTTTGCCCCAATTGCCGTTCTAATTCCGTACCTACCATGTTTATCTTATAATTTTTGCTTACCTTTGGCATGATTTTTTGACTATCCGCTTATTTTCGCAACGAATATAAGCAAAAAAACAAGGATATCCTATCATGACCGAAAAGAGCATTACTCCGACACAAGCCGAACAATACATCCTGACTGTACGCCTCAGCACAGATGGATTTTCTTTTTCTGTCTACGACCCGCAAAAGAAGGTGTACCGGCTTTTCCGGCAAGTGCCAGTGAACAGTCAGCGTTCCATGGCCGCAAATGTGAAAGGATTCCTGGCGGACACGCCCGAATTGGGTTTCCATTACGGACAAACCAACATCTTATTCCATACATTGCGCTATACGACCGTCCCCCTTGAACTTTTCGAAGACGAGCAAATGGAAATATTCTTCTACCAGAACCTGCCTGAACGGGATAATGAGATCATCCTATGCAACGTCTTGGGCAAAAGCAACGTGACAATCTTATTTGCCATCGACAAGCTCACCCATTTATTCTTATCCGAACACTTCCCCCATGCACGTTTTTTCTCAACGGCAAGTCCCCTGGTAGAATATTTTACCCGACTCGGCAAACAGGCAAATACCCCGCGTGTATACGCTTGCCTACATCCTGCCGACACAGAAATATTCTGCATGGACAGGGAAACATTGCGCCTTGCAAACACTTATGCCACCGGAAACAACGATGATCGTGCATATTACCTGCTGAATATCTGGAAACAGCTGGGATACGACCCTGAGCACGACGAACTGCACCTCACGGGACTGCCCGAAGACGAGCGGAACAAGCTGGTGGCTTTCCTCAGGCAATTCATCCGGAAAATCTTTGTCATCAATCCCCGAACAGAATACAATACGGCTTCCGTATACCCCATTGAAGCTATCCCGTTCGACATCCAATCCTTACTGATATGCGAGTAATAAGTGGAATCTACAAACGGCGCAGGTTCGACGTGCCACATACATTCAAGGCACGGCCTACCACAGATTTTGCCAAAGAAAACCTGTTCAACGTTCTGAACAGCTACCTTGATTTCGAGGCCGGGACCACGGCACTCGACTTATTTGCCGGAACAGGGAGTATCAGCATCGAGTTGGTGTCACGTGGCTGTGACAAGGTGGTCTCGGTAGAAAAAGATTTCCGGCACCATGCTTTCATTTGTAAAATAATGCACGATATAAATACTGATCGCTGCCGGCCTTTACGTGGAGATGTCTTCCGATATATCAACAAATGTGCCGAACAATTTGATTTTATCTTTGCCGACCCTCCGTATTCCCTCCCCGAACTGGACTCACTTCCGGATTTAATTTTCGGACACAACCTGCTCAGGGAAGGAGGCTTGTTTGTACTCGAACATGGAAAAGACCAGGACTTCGGGCAACACCCGCACTTTGTCGAGCACCGCCATTACGGGAGTGTCAACTTCTCGTTTTTCCAATGATCATTTGTTGCCTGCCACAAAATCATCCGGAGCCAGACAAGTCTGTAAAGCAAAGCCTAAAGCAAGGGAGCCAGCAGACGCACCACCGACTCGGTCAACTTGCTTTTCCATGAACGCCGGCTCCATACTTTCCGAGTCAGGGAAAGGCAGTATTTCTGGTCATCCACGAAGACCTCTTTCAGAAGCAATGCCATCTCTGTGTCATAAAAAAAGACATTCGACTCATAATTATGTTCAAAACTGCGAAAATCCATATTTGTGGAGCCCACCGATGAAAAACAGTCATCCGATACCCACAACTTGGAATGCAAGAACCCCTTACGATACAGATACACCTTCACCCCGGCACGCATCAGTTCATCTAAATACGACAGGGAGCCCTTGTGGATAAGAAACGTGTCGGAACGACGCGGAAGCATAATCCGTACATCCACTCCACTCAATGCAGCTGTCCGAAGCGCATTCATCACTTCTTCTGTGGGAAGCAGGTAAGGAGTTTCGATATAAAAGTACCGCTCCGCACGACACAATGCCTTGACCAGCCCCTGCATGATTTCATGCCATTCGCCCACAGGATCGGAAGTCACCACTTGCGCCACCGATCCGCCCTGTCCTTCCATCTTCGGGAAATATTCCGCAGAAGTGAATAATGTACGATCCACCGCATACCAGTCGGTCAGGAAAGCTGTCTGCAACCCATACACCGCCCTACCCTTGATGCAAGTGTGCGTGTCGCGCCAGATGCCCCACGAAAAACCATGTACATACCGCTCGGCGATGTTCATACCTCCAATAAACCCTACCCTTCCATCAATAACCACTATCTTCCGGTGATTACGATAGTTTACCTTACTCGTAAAACGCGGGAACCGCACTTTCAGGAAACTTTGTACCTCGATACCCTCACACAACATCCGGTCATAAAACAACCGGTCCACCTTCCAGCACCCCACATCATCGTACAAAAGACGTACTTTAACCCCTTCGCGCACCTTGTCTATCAACAAATCACGCAAGAGTCGCCCTACCGCGTCATCTTCGAAAATGTAGAACTGCAAATGCACATGATGACGAGCCAAGCTGATTTCATGCATCAGGGACTGCAACATGGCATACCCATTGGTATAAATGTCCACATGGTTCCCGTCGAAAGGCAGAGCATTGCTCACATTCTTGAAAAAGGACATCATCGGACTCCTGCTGACCGCCCCCCTGAAAGCTGCCTGGGCCTGAAATTCCTCCATAGGTCTTTTGTTTAAACGCGAATATCCTTTCCGGCTAATCAGGCGTTCTTTCCGTGTACTCCTTCCAAAAAAGAAATACAACACCAACCCCACCATTGGCAGGAAAAACAGCACCAAAATCCACGCTATGGTTTTTACCGGATTGCGGTTGTCGAGCAGCACTACCAGAATCGTACCCAATGCCACAACAAAATACCCAACCTTGAGTATTCCAAACAAAAGTTCATATAAACCAACCGTATCCATTAAGCAATCTTAATTCAACACGAGCAAAGATAATACAAAAAAGTGAGATACTGAGAAAGTCACGGAAATATGATTGAAAGTTAATTATTTATGAGGTTTTTGACGCTTTGAGTGAGTGCCAACTGAAACCGTGAAAATGCCAACTTGAACCAAAGTTGCGTTACCAAATCGAGCATTTCAAAAGCAAGATTGTAACAGAGTGACGAAATCAGGTAAAACAGCAAGATTAGTAAAAACACCTTTTGCTTTACAGCTTCCCCTCTTGGGTTATTCAAAATAAGGGCATTTCCGTATCTTATCCATCAAGCATGATGGCAGGCTGTTGAAATATTTACAGAGAAAACCGACAAAACATTTTGCGTACGATGATAAAACCCGTATCTTTATATCATTAGATATCTACAATGCTTCTTATATGAACAATTTTTACGAATTGAAAAACTCATAAAGATTTTTGTTGAAGAAAACACAGATCCCGACTCAATTACGACAGGCTTCAAGCAAATAGATGAACTGACAGGAGGGTTCACTTCCGGAAATCTGATTGTCATAGGTGGCAGACCGGCAATGGGGAAACGACCTTTGCCCTCAACATGGCCACAAAAGAAGCCGTTGACAATATTCCTGTGGTTTATGTCTCAACGTGTTTGAACGAGTTGCAAATCCTGTCAAGGGTACTACCCATTGCCGGCAATGTTTCCATATTAAAGCATTCTCCGTTATTTCTGCACTACAACCAAAATCTGACGATAGACCTGCTTGCGGATGAACTCAGACGTTTCGTATGGCAGAATAATATAAAAGTCGTCTATGAACATGGGAATGACTTGCACAATCTGTTTAAAGTCATCAACAGTCCTACAGGGGAAATCAAATTGTACCTGGACAAGGATAACGGTTGTCTATCCGTTTGAAAGAAGTCCTATTAAAAAAACAATCTTTTGGCTACCACCATGCTTGCCACGACAATATATACGCATGTTATGAGTATAACTACATAAAATGATTGGATATCAATGATTTTAAATCCCGAAGGGGTATATTGGTCGGAAATATACAAAGGCTGCCTGAAGAATTTTTTAGAGATTAATTCATAAACCTTGTACACCAATACCGCTATCACACACCCTGCCACTGCCCCACCAAGTACATCACCCGGATAATGTACAGCCAGATAGATGCGTGAATAAGACGGTATGAGTGCCCACAAGAACAAGACCCATGTCATCACTCTATTACGGATCAATAAGGATACGAACATGGCAAAAGCAAAGGTGTTGGCAGAATGGCTGGAAATAAACCCATACAACCCTCCCCTATATCCGTTTACAATGTTCAGCACATACATGATTTCCGGGTCTTGCGCCGGACGGAAACGCTGGAAAAAAGGTTTGCACACACTCGAAGCAAACTGGTCTGCCAAAGTAATGACCAAAGCAATCGCCACCAAAATGAAAAGACCGTGTACCAATCTGGTATTTTTAAAAATGATATACAACAGCATAAGAGCAGCCAAAAGCCACGTCCGGGTTTCTGAGACAATCCACATAAACCCGTCCCAGAACAACGAATTGCTTCCGCTCATTCCCTGTACCAGGGATTTATCCAGTTCTACTAACCATTGTATATCGGTCATATCCATTTTTTATCAGATAACCTCGATGGCAGAAGCAGGAAGCCATCCTTTCTTTCCATCTTCCAAACGGATTTCTTTCCATCCCTTCATCGAATTATCATCAATATACACCTTTGTCCCTTCGTGCAAGACAAACAAATCCGTCCCGCTCTCGTTGGGAGTACTCTTTATTGTTATGCTGGGAGCCATCACAATGGCTCCTGTACGGTTGACCAGTTCGTCTTTCTGTGTCCGGGCACAGATGTTGGAACAAATGCAGACAAGCAAGAACACTACGGCACCAACAAACCCGGTCTTTTTCCATACAATCCGGTTGCCGAAAATATACAAAGCCAATCCTGCCAGCAACAGCACGAATGAAACAATCCCAAGTATCCCCCACTCTTTCTCGCTCATTAAATTGACCAAGGATTTCATCCAGGTAACAATAAACACTTCGCCGGTAGGAATAATCTGGTCGACAGTCTTGCTCCTTGCCAAATCCAGATTGAAACGGATATTCTCGCCGCCGGGATTCAACAAAAACGCACGTTCATAATTGAGGATGGCTTTGGCAATGTTCTTGGTCTTGTAATAACTGTTTCCCAAATTATAATATACCGCGGCCGATTCGCCTTCGGTGTCCAGAATCGTTTCATATTTTTCAATCGCTTCCTCGAACTTGTTTTCCTGATAATCCTTGTCGGCATCGGCTTTTGTAACCGCCAATGCTACTTGGACCGTTCCTATCAGAAGAGCAATAACAACAGCTATCTTTTTCATACTATTTCCCCCTACTTTTCAATGTTTGATACTGTTTTCCATTTTGCTGATGGCTTCTACGGACAGGGTGTACACCTTATCCATCGCCTCATTTTCATCGCCCGGAGCATAGCGGGCAAATTCACATTCATTCAACGCGGTAATGAAATTCTCTGTCACATCCTCCGCCACTCCGTGACGGCCCAGCTCAGCCTCGATGTTGTCTTTCGAAAGTTGCGACACCGGAATGTTCAGTTTGTCGCTGATGTATCCCCACAACGCCTTCAAGACCTCATCGTAAAATTCATTTTTCTTGTTTTCGGCCAGCAGCCTGCCTGCCTGCCTCATACGTTTAGTCGCCACCTTGTTCGCCTTTTTGGTCCGCACTTTGGCCACATTTGCATTTTCAGCCGCCTTCTTGCGGAAGAAGACCACCAAAGACACAAACAGGACAAACGGTAAAATATAGCCCAAATAATATTCCATTGTACCAAAAAAGAATTCTCCCTTCGGAGTCAGCTTCGTATCACCCAATTCGATGAAACGAATGTCTTCTCCCAATATTCTCACGCTTTCCTTGTTGGTAAAATCGGCTATCACCTGATCGGCATTCCCTTTTCCTTTCTCCACCTTCAAGTTGTATGCTTCGGTCCTCAAGGTCTTGTACGCATTGCTTTTCAGGTCAAAATACGTAAACTCGACAGGAGGAATCGTAAAATCGCCGGCATGGCGGGGAATAGCCAGATATTCAATGGTCTGCGTCCCCGACAAGCCTGCACGCGAAACATCGAAGTTGTTGGTCACCTTTGGGTCGTACACTTCAAAGTCTTCGGGGAATTTCACTTCCGGAGTACTGACCAGCTTCATATTGCCCGACCCTTTAATCGTCAGTTTGAGCGTTACCGCATCGTTGGTCTTCAGTTCCTTCGCATTGATGGATGATGAGAGTGTAAACTCCCCTACTCCGCCCGAGAAGTTTTCAGGCCTGTCCGGAAGGGGCTTCACGTTGATCGTCAACTTGGGCGTTACGATTTTCTTCTTCACTTCGATATATCCCCCTCCATTAAAGAAAGCGTCAAACGGATCGTCGGATATCGTCTGTTGGGCCACTACGCCATCGAAGGTTATGGAAGGGATTTCCAGTTTCCCGGTCTGTTGCGGAAACAGCACATACTGGCTCCATACCGTGGTGTTATAATTGCGCCCATTATAATGTTCCAAGGAGAAGGTTTTCTGCTGGGGAAGTTCAATCTCCTGTGTATGAAATCCTTTCAAATCCGGCATCTTCCCTGCCAACTGACGCAGGTTGACCAATGTATAGACTTTATAAGTCAACAGGATGGCTTCCTGCTCGTACACGGTCGTCTTGGTGGCGGTAGCGGTAATGAACAGATCTTTATCGGTAATCTTGCTTCCGGCCACTTGCCCACGCGAAGAACGGGCATTCCCTCCCTGCCCATTCGACGGATTGTTCCCATTGGTATCGTCAGGCGGAAGCACCTGGACGGTCAGGGCATTCGAAAAAATCTTCTCTCCGCCAACCTCGATACTGGCTGCCGGAATGGTGTATTTCCCCGCGGCATTTGCACTCAGGATGTATGTATATGTGATTGAACTGCTCGAAGATACCTTGCCGTTTATGAACTGCGTACTGTGCTGCTGCGAACGGCTTGGCCCCATCAGCACATCAAATCCCGTAATAGACGGTGCACGGAAGTCTTTCACATCTTGGGTATTAACCGTAAAGGTAAGCCTGAACTGGTCTCCGCTCACCACGACATCCGGCGCCTCGGCTATGAGAGTAATATCCTCTTTAGCATGCACCTGCAGAAAGGCTGCGGCCAATAGTAGAAAGAATATAAGTCTTCTCATCATGTCTAACTGTTTTTTATTGTCACTTCGTTTTCGTTATCCCTTCGTTATCTCTTACCAATCTTTTTCCAGCTTGCGGCCTTCCACCCGGATGCCTTTCTTCACCTTATCCTGCACGTTCTTTTCATCTTGCATGGCAGCCTTCAGCAACTGTTCGGCATTTTCTTTCGACATCTGGTCCTGCTGCTGCTGTTGTTGCTGTTGCTGCTGGTCTTCGTTCTTTTGCTGGTCTTGCTGCTGTTCCTTATTCTGTTCCTTTTCGTCCTGCTGTTGGTCTTGTTTCTGTTCTTGTTGCTGGTCCTGGTTTTGCTGCTGCTGGTCTTTCAGCTGTTTCTGCGCCAATACCAGGTTATAGCGGGTTTCATCATCTTTCGGGTTATTGCGCAACGCCTCCTTATAAGCCTCGATACATTGGGGCAATTGCTTGGACACTTGCAGGATGACACCCATGTTATGGTAAATCTGCGCCAATTTCATCTTGTCTTTTTCCACATGCGAGGCAGCCTCATACTGCTCCATCGCCTCTTTGGCTTTTTGCTGCATCAAAAGCGAACCGCCCAGGTTATACATGGCATCTCCCAATTTAGGGTCCAACTCCAACGCTTTGCGGTAGTCCACCTCCGCTTTTATGTATGTACTGTCCCTGTACAATTTATTCCCGCTACGCATATAATCACGCTCGTTCTTCTGTCCGTAAGCACTTACCGAAAACAATGCCAGCCCCACTAAAACAATATCTTTCCGTAACATATCAATCCTGCTTAAAAAGTCTTATATTTTTGAAGAGCGGATTCTTCCGTTCCAATATCATCAAATCGACTGCGAGTAGAATCAGGGCAATCCATGCCAACACATCGAACTGCTCGTTGAATTCCGTAAAGACCTGCGTTTCCACATCGGCTTTTGCCAACTTATTGATTTCCGCATTCAAGACACGCTCGGCATTGTTGGTGTTGTCCACACGTATGTAGATGCCATTCCCCGCCTGGGCTATCTGCTGGCACATCCCTTCATTCAGACGCGTCACAACCACATTCCCGTCTTTATCCCTGCGGAATTCGTTTTTCCCTTCCGCCGGGATGGGCGTCCCATCGGCAGACCCTACTCCCAAGACAAACACCTTGACACCTTTTTTTGCCGCTTCCTGTGCTGCTTCGACTGCACCTCCTTCATGGTTTTCGCCGTCTGTTATCAGCACAATCGCACGCCCCACGCCTTCATTTGGCGTGAAACTCTTCATCGCCAAATCAATCGCCCCCCGTATATCCGTGCCTTGGGTCGATATAAGGGAAGGGGAAATAGACTCGAGAAACATTTTCGCCGAAATATAATCGCTGGTAATCGGGAGCTGGGTAAAAGCCTCTCCTGCAAACACGATCATGGCCACCTTGTCGTTGTTGAATGTCTCAACAAGGCGCGAAATCAGCTTCTTTGATTTTTCCAACCGGTTGGGTGCGACATCTTCCGCCAGCATGGAATTGGAAATGTCCAACGCCACCACGGTCTCTACCCCCTGCCGTTTGACGGTTTCCATTTTCGACCCGAACTGCGGACGCGCCAACATAAAAACGACCGTTGCCAAGGCAGCAAGCACCAGCCAGAATTTGACGTCCGGACGAAACCTGGACACTGTCGGCATCAGTTGTGCCAATAATCCCGGATCGCCATACCGGCGAATCCTCTTGCGGCGGTAATAATTGGCATATACGAACAATATTATCAAGACCGGCAGCACGCATAACAAATACAAATAAACGGGTTCTCCAAATCGAAACATAGCCACTCCTTCTTTTTAGGGTATTTTCTTCAATACGGTATTACGCAAAACAAGTTCCAACAGGATGCACAGGAATGCAGCCAAGGCAAACGGGGCATAGGCTTCCTCCCGCTTGCTGAACTCCTTCACGTTTAACTTGGTCTTCTCCAACTTGTCTATTTCCTTGTAGACCTCTTCCAGTTTCGAATTGCTGGTCGCACGGAAATAGTTCCCGTTCGTTGTACCGGCAATCTGGATCAATGTCTGCTCATCGATTTCTACGGGAATGTTCACATAGCGGACACCTGCATAAGTCGGCATAGGATAAGGCGCTGTCCCATTGGTCCCTACACCGATAGTATAAATGCGGATGCCAAACTGTTGGGCTATCCCGGCTGCCGTCAGCGGAGAGATGTCCCCCCGGTTGTTGCTTCCATCGGTCAACAGGATAATGACTTTAGATTTTGCCTTGCTATCCTTCAGCCGGCTCACGGCATTGGCAAGTCCCATACCGATAGCTGTCCCGTCTTCAATCAGCCCGCGTTGGGCAATGTCTCCCTTGATGCTGTTAAACAGGTTCAACAATACGCCATGGTCAATCGTCAACGGGCATTGCGTGAAAGACTCCCCTGCAAAAATCGTCAGGCCGATATTGTCATTGGGACGCCCGTTGATAAATTCCGCCGCCACATGCTTTGCCGCTTCAAGCCGGTTGGGCTTCAAGTCCTCGGCAAGCATACTGGTCGAAACGTCCACTGCCAGCATGATGTCAATGCCTTCAATCTCGGTGTTCTGCCAGTTGTTGGTGGTTTGCGGACGTGCCAATACCAGCACAATCATCACACATGCCGCAATACGCAACAAGAAGGGCGCATGAAGCAAATACAGCTTCCAACTTCCGGGGGCATGCATATACATGCGGGCTGTAGAAACCTGCAGGGTAGGCTCTGTTTTCTTCCGTCGCATAAAATACCACACAATGTATGGTATCAGCAGAAGCAATAAAAACAGATATTCAATATGTGCAAAAATCATGATTCTTAATGGTTATTGGTTAAAAGAAAAGGTCGATTATATGGCGGATCACCAAATACAGGCAGAATACCGTACCGATTCCTACTACCGCAATACTGCATATCAGCATTATACGCCCCTGTTTCGACCGTTTTTCTTCTACACGGATTTCTGTCGGCTCCTTCTTCGCGGCCGGGTCTTCCTCCACCTTGGTTTCGTTGATGAATTCCATGGCATTCACCAGGTTCATGTCATTCTCGTTCATGAGCGGAGTATGCTTGGCGAATTTCACGAGGTCGGCTGTTTCAAACAGTGCTTTCAGGTCACGGATGGACTGCGGGTCCTTTTCCTCCAACAAGTGGCTGATTATTTCGGCCGAAGTCATCTCCATGGCATTGAAACCGAAGCGGTCCTTGATATAGGTACGGATGGCTTCCGTCAGCTCTGTATAATACCGTTTCGCGTCTTCACGCTGCACGCGCTTATCCGCCTTTATTTCCTCAATTTTTTTCATCGCCACCTGGTGCGGAGGCAATTTCGGCGCTATTTTGATAATCTTGATAATCGGCTTGTTGTCGCGATAACGAATTACCAGAAACGCGGTCAATGCGCCCAACACCAGCATGATTATCGCCGCATAGACCAACGGGGCCACATCATCCCATGTGATCGGTACCTCACGGATATCCTTCGGCCCGAAAAACTGGTCGGGATGGAGCGTGTCTACAGGTATCGAATAGACTTTCAATGCCAAGGCTTTCGAATGGTAAACCTGGCTATCCACCGATATTTCGAACGGTGGCAAATAATACAACGCCGAATCGAACGATGTGATTGTATATTTCTGCGTGATCAGCCAACGCCTGCCCTCGTTCAGCGACTGGGTGTCCGGCTTGGATATATCCAAGATTTCCACCCCCCTCGTCAGTGTGTCACGCAACAACGGGAGCCGCAGCTGACGGTGGGCGTCCATGCTTACCTGAAGCTGGATTTGTGTCTGCTCGCCAATCAGCAACTGCAAAGAATCAATGGTGGCGTCTACCGTGACCTGGGCTTTCGCACCCGATACCACAAGCCATGCCATCCATATGCAACCGGCTACCTTCAGTAATTTTTTTTTGATATATAATAAGGTATATTCCATATCAACTCCGTTTGGCAAATAAAGTAAGCAATGCTTTTACGTAATCCTGGTCTGTACGTACCGAAACCGAATCGACGTTACTATGGGTGAAAACATCGTTCAATTTCTGTTGATGACTTTTCCACCACGCATGATGCGCGTTCCTCAATTTCTTCGAAGAAGTGTCAATCCATTGCTCGTGTCCCGTTTCGGCGTCATGCACTTTCATCAGCCCTACATTAGGCAGTTCTTCCATGCGCCTGTCGTATACTTGCACCGCCACGATGTCGTGTTTCCGGTTGGCGATGGTCAGGGCATTCTGGTAATCGTGCTCATCAATAAAATCGCTCAACATAAATGCGGTGCAACGTTTTTTCAACACATTCGTCAGGTATTTGATCACACTTTGTATGTCGGTCCGCTTGCTTGCCGGCCGGAAGTCAAGCAGCTCACGGATGATATACAGGATGTGTTTGCGTCCTTTTTGCGGCGGAATGAATTTTTCAATACGGTCTGAAAAGAAGATTACGCCGATCTTGTCGTTATTCTGGATGGCAGAAAATGCCAATGTGGCCGCAATCTCCGTTATCATGTCCTTCTTGAATTGTTTCGTTGTACCGAAATCAAGACTGTTTGAAACATCAACCAGCAACATGACGGTAAGTTCTCGCTCCTCTTCGAACACCTTGACAAACGGTTTGTCAAAGCGGGCGGTCACGTTCCAGTCTATATCGCGCACATCATCGCCGTACTGATATTCACGGACTTCGGAAAAGGCCATTCCCCTTCCCTTGAACGCAGAATGGTATTGCCCCGCAAAAATATTGCTGGAAAGTCCGTGTGTCTTGATTTCAATCTGACGCACACGTTTCAACAGTTCACTTGTTTCCATATAATCAGGGCACCTCCACCTTATTCAATATCTTGCTTACGATTTCGTCCGAAGTGACATTCAGCGCTTCTGCTTCATAAGTCAGCCCGATACGGTGGCGCAACACATCGTGGGCAATGGCGCGCACATCTTCCGGAATGACATACCCGCGCCGCTTGATGAAGGCGTAGCTGCGTGCCGCCAAAGCCAGGTTAATGGACGCACGGGGAGAACCTCCGAAACCTATCAGGTCTTTCAGGTCTTTCAAACCGTATTTTTCCGGATAGCGGGTCGCAAATACGATGTCGGCAATGTATTGCTCTATTTTTTCGTCCAGATATACTTCATGCACAACCTTGCGTGCCTCGATAATATCTTCGGCACGCAGGATAGGACGGATTTCCTGCTTTTTACCCGAAATGTTTTGGCGAACAATCTTTTTCTCTTCCTCCAGCTTGGGGTAATCGATGATCACCTTCAGCATGAAACGGTCTACCTGGGCTTCAGGAAGAGGGTATGTACCTTCCTGCTCTATCGGATTCTGCGTGGCCATTACCAGGAAAGGAGACGGCAGGCTGAACGTTTCTTTCCCCAGTGTCACCTGGCGTTCCTGCATGGACTCCAGCAAGGCACTCTGCACTTTTGCCGGGGCACGGTTGATTTCATCCGCCAAAATGAAATTGGCAAAAATCGGACCTTTGTTTGTTACAAACTGTTCATCTTTCTGACTGTATATCATTGTGCCGAGAATATCGGCAGGCAACAGGTCGGGAGTAAATTGTATACGGCTGTATTTTGAATCTATCAGGGAAGCAAGGGTTTTGATTGCCAGCGTCTTTGCCAATCCCGGGACACCTTCCAGCAAGATATGTCCGTCCGACAACAAACCAATCAACAACGATTCTACCAAATGTTTCTGTCCTACGATTACCTGATCCATACCCGCCATCAGGTTGGTGACAAACGCGCTTTGGCGTTCGATACGGTCATTCAACTCACGAATGTCAATAGCTTCAGCCATAGTTTTCTATTTTTTATGTTCCAATATTCTATTTTTGTCCCCAAAAGTACGGCATTATATTAACAGGCACAACTAATTTTTATTAAAAAAAGTAGCTGTACCTGTCCTTTTATGAGAATTTAATATTGGTTTATTCCGCCTCAGAAACCAATATGGGGATGTGTACGGCTGTTCCTGCCGGGATGTTGTCCGCATTACGAATAGTCCCCCTGTTATGGCGGGCTATATAGGGCCAGAGCCTTCTGTTGCCATAATATTTTTCTGCCAGGAGCGCCAGGCTTTCGCCTCTGCGGATAATATGTGTGGCACACGTCCCGGCTATCCGATAATGGACGGCATCGGACAGGGGCATGGCAAGGGTGGCGGACGTATCTTCCTGTATGGCTATGGTATCGGACGTGGCAAGTGGGAGGAGCGGGGGCAAATCGACCGGTTGTACGGCTTCTGTCCCGAAAGGATATTGCCTGCCCGAAAGCACTCCCCAGACAATGGCACCTCCTGTCAGGATACCAACCAACAACACGGCGATTGTCAAGAACCAGGACCGGTGTGAAAATTTGCTTTTCAATCCCATTTCCTGACAAGGCTTTCCAGGGGGAACGAACAACGTTCCGTTCGGCTCTTTTTCTCTTTCTTTTCCTTTCGTCAATTCCTCAGACGGGACGATTTCTTCCGCTATGTCATCAAAACGGACGCCATCATTCAACAGTACGGTTTCGAAATGGCTGAAGGGTTTGTTCACCAATTCACGCATCGCCGCATCCGGCGTAAAGGAAATGCGCGGATATCCTTGGCCTCCTTCCGCATCAAGTTGCTTGAATGCCCCCAGCCCTTTTACCTTTACATATTTGTCCGTTGCTAGTTTTTCTTTTACCAATGCGGAAAAAATCCCGATGAAGGATTCAGCATCCGCCTGATCCATTGGGATTGGGGAACGCTTCACCAGCAGGGCGGCAAAACCGGCAGGTACCGGTTTTTCATCCTGAGTCACGGTTTCGAATGTCAGACACAATTCGGGCGGAACCAGAAAACGCTGCCCGCCGGCAGAGCATGAAATGATGCGTTCCAACCTTTTCTCCACCCTGAACACACCGAATCCCCCAAACTCCAATGCCTTCCTTTCCTGAAACAGTTCGCCCATGACGCTTGTCAACGAATCCAACAGCCGAACCGCATCATCAGGGGAATAACCCGAACGTGCGGACAATTCTTCTATCAAATCTTTGCTATCCATAGGGCGGCGGGGTTTGTCATGACAACAAATGGGCATAGAGGTCGAAATCATCGGCCTCGTCTATGTGTACACGGTGGAACGAACCTACATGCAACAGTCTGCCTTCATCCCGTATCAGGACCTCCGGATCCACTTCGGGCGAATCGAACTCGGTGCGCCCTATGTAGTATCCACCTTCCTTCCGGTCGATAATCACCTTCAGTTCCTTCCCTATCTTGGCACGGCCCAGCTCACCCGAAATCTCCTGCTGGATAGCCATCAGTTCGTCCAACCGCTTCTGTTTCACTTCCCGGGGGATATCGTCCTTATAATGGCGTGCGGCATAGGTGCCTTCTTCCTCGGAATAGGCAAATGCCCCCATGCGGTCAAAGCGGACACGGCGTACAAAATCCTTCAATTCCTCAAAATCCTCCTCCGTCTCACCGGGGAATCCTACCATCAGGGTGGTGCGCAGGTGAATGCCCGGAACTTCACGACGGAAACGCCTGATCAGTTCGTATGTTTCCGCTTTCGTCACATGACGGCACATCCGTTCCAGTATGCTGTCGCTGATGTGTTGCAGGGCGATATCCATATACCGGCATACATTGTCATGTTCGCGCATGACGCGGAACAAGTCTTCCGGGAAGTGCGCCGGATAGGCATAATGCAACCGGATCCATTTCACGCCGGGGATTTGTGCCATGCGTTCCACCAGTTCCGGCAACATCTGTTTCTTGTACAGGTCCATTCCGTAATAAGTCAGTTCCTGCGCAATGACCTGGAATTCTTTTACGCCCTGCGAAACCAACAAGGCCACTTCCTCCAGGATTTCTTCCATCGGGCGCGACACATGCCGCCCTGTAATGATCGGGATAGCGCAATAGGCACATTTCCGGTCGCATCCCTCTGAGATTTTCAGATAAGCGTAATGCCTTGGGGTGGTCTGGTGGCGGTCGGTTGCCAGTTCCGGATAATATGGATTGCCCAAGTCTTCCAACAATCCATGCCAGTCGAACTTGCCATAAAACTTGTCCACCTGCGGTATCTCAACCTGCAAGTCATGCAGGTAACGTTCCGAAAGGCATCCCATCACATACAGTTTCTTCAATCTCCCCTCTTCCTTTGCCCGGCAAAATTCCAGGATCATGTTGATGGATTCTTCTTTCGCGTCGCCAATGAACCCGCAGGTGTTGATCACCGCTATTTCCCCCTGCGGGTTTTCGCTGTCGTGTGTCACCCGGTAGCCGTTCGCTTCAAGTTGTTTCATCAGCTTTTCCGAATCAACCAGGTTCTTCGAACAGCCCAAAGTGATGAAATCAATGGTGTTTTTTCTCATTAATCAGCTATTCTCCGTATCCGGTAAATCATTTCGTTCCAAAAAGCGAATCCACAAACTCCCGGCGGCGGAACACCTGAAGGTCTTCCATCCCTTCTCCCAGACCGATGTACTTTACGGGAATTTTAAACTGGTCGGATATGCCGATAACCACCCCGCCCTTTGCCGTCCCGTCCAATTTGGTGATGGCCATGGCATTGACCTCCGTTGCAAGAATAAACTGTTTTGCCTGCTCGAATGCATTCTGTCCCGTCGAGCCATCCAAAACCAGCAATATCTCGTTGGGGGCATCGGGCACCACCTTCCGCATGACGTTCTTTATTTTTGTCAATTCGTTCATCAACCCGACTTTGTTGTGCAGGCGTCCTGCCGTATCAATAATCACCACATCCGCATGGTTTGCCACTGCCGAGTTCAACGTATCGAACGCCACCGAAGCCGGATCGGCACCCATCTTCTGTTTGATGACAGGCACCCCCACCCGGTCGCCCCACACCACCAGCTGCTCTACCGCAGCGGCGCGGAAGGTGTCGGCGGCACCCAAATAGACCGCCTTCCCCGCCTTCTTGAACTGGTATGCCAATTTGCCGATAGTAGTGGTTTTCCCCACTCCGTTTACCCCCACCACCATGATGACATACGGTGTCTTTCCTTCGGGAATATCGAAATCTGCTGCATCCACCGTATTGTTTTCCATCAGCAGGGCAGCGATTTCTTCGTGCAGGATATGGTTCAATTCTTCCGTATTGATATATTTGTCCCGTGCCGCCCGTTTCTCGATCCGTTTGATAATCTTCAGCGTGGTTTCCACACCTACATCGGAAGTTATCAACACTTCTTCCAGATTATCGAGCACTTCGTCGTCCACCTTGGACTTGCCTGCCACGGCACGGGCTATCTTACCGAATACATTTTCTTTGGTTTTCGATAGTCCCCTGTCCAGCGTTTCCTTCTTTTCCTTCGAAAAAAAACTAAATATTCCCATACAATTACAAATTATGTCTTAATCCTTTCCGGGCATGGCATGCAGGCAAAACAGCCGTACACACCCCTTACCGTATCTTTCCGGCATGCAAAGATACGATTTTCCTTTCAAAAACCTGCCTGTCACTCATTATCCAACAACAGTTCCATCACCTGGCAGGCCGACTTGGCAACCGATGTGCCCGGACCGAATATCGCCATCACACCTGCCTGGTAAAGGAAATCGTAGTCTTGCGGGGGAATCACTCCGCCGGCAAATACCAGTATGTCTTCACGCCCCATCCGTTTCAGTTCGGAGATGATTTGCGGGACAAGCGTCTTGTGGCCTGCCGCCAGCGACGATACGCCCACGGCATGCACATCGTTTTCCACCGCTTCACGTGCCGCCTCTTCCGGTGTCTGGAAAAGTGGCCCCATGTCTACGTCGAACCCGCAGTCGGCAAATCCTGTTGCCACGACTTTGGCTCCCCGGTCGTGCCCGTCTTGCCCCATTTTGGCAATCATCACGCGCGGGCGACGCCCTTCCTTCTTCGCAAACTCCTCGGTCAGCCCGCAAGCCCGTGCGAAATCTGCATCCTTTTTACTTTCTGATGAATACACGCCTGAAATAGTTCTGATTACTGCTTTATATCGTCCTACAACCTTCTCGCACGCATCGGATATTTCGCCCAATGTAGCACGCACACGGGCAGCTTCCACGGCGAGTTCGAGCAGGTTGCCTTTTCCTGTGCGCACGCATTCGGTGATGGCATCCAACGCCTTGTCCACCTCCTGCTGGTTGCGCCCTTCGCGCAAGCGGCGCAGGTTTTCTATCTGTTCCTGCCGCACAGCGGTATTGTCCACTTCCAGTATATCAATCGGGTCTTCTTTCTCCAGCCGGTACTTGTTGGTCCCCACGATGGTCTGCTCGCCCGAATCGATACGCGCCTGTGTGCGTGCCGCCGCCTCTTCTATGCGCATCTTGGGGATACCGGTCTCGATGGCCTTCGCCATCCCGCCCAATCTTTCTATCTCCTGGATGTGTTCCCATGCCCGATGCGCCAGTTCGTTGGTCAGCGACTCCACGTAGTACGAGCCTGCCCACGGGTCTATGCTCCGGCAAATCTGGGTTTCCTCCTGGATGTAAATCTGTGTGTTGCGTGCGATGCGTGCCGAAAAGTCGGTAGGCAGGGCAATGGCCTCATCCAGCGCATTGGTATGGAGCGACTGCGTATGTCCCAACGCAGCTGCCATGGCTTCGATGCACGTACGTCCCACATTATTGAACGGGTCCTGTTCGGTAAGCGACCAGCCCGATGTCTGCGAATGGGTACGCAAGGCAAGCGATTTCGGGTTTTTCGGATTGAACTGTTTCACGATTTTCGCCCATAGCATACGCGCAGCACGCATCTTGGCGATTTCCATGAAATGGTTCATGCCAACGGCCCAGAAGAAGGACAGGCGCGGCGCGAATGCGTCGATGTCGATTCCGGCAGCAATTCCCGCACGCAGGTATTCCAACCCGTCGGCAAGGGTATAGGCCAACTCGATGTCGGCAGTGGCTCCCGCTTCCTGCATGTGGTAGCCCGAAATGGAGATGGAGTTGAATTTCGGCATCTTTTGGGAAGTGTATTCAAAGATGTCGGAGATAATCTTCATCGAGAATGCGGGAGGATAAATGTATGTGTTACGCACCATGAATTCCTTCAGGATGTCATTCTGGATGGTGCCTGCCATTTCTTCCAACCTGGCGCCCTGCTCCAGCCCGGCGTTGATGTAGAATGCCATGACGGGCAGTACGGCACCATTCATGGTCATGGAAACCGACATCTTGTTCAGGGGAATGCCGTCGAAAAGCACCTTCATGTTTTCCAGCGAGCAGATGGACACTCCCGCCTTGCCCACATCGCCCACCACGCGTGGATGGTCGGGGTCGTAACCCCGGTGGGTGGGCAGGTCGAATGCCACAGACAGGCCTTTTTGTCCCGATGCCAGGTTGCGGCGGTAAAAAGCGTTTGACTCCTCGGCTGTGGAAAACCCGGCGTATTGCCGGATGGTCCACGGACGGAAAGCATACATCATCGAGTAGGGTCCGCGCAGGTATGGCGGGATGCCGGCTGCATAGTTCAGGTGTTCCATCCCCTCAAGGTCTTCTTTCGTATAGACAGGTTTCACCCGGATCTGTTCCGGCGTTTTCCAGTTGGCGGTAATGCCGTTCGCTTTTTGCCATTCCATCCCGTCCTGTGGATGGAATCCGGCATATATATTTATGTCTTTGAAATTCGGTTTCATAGAATATATGTTTTTATAACAATGCCTTGTTCAATTCTCGTAAAGTTTCCAGCACGTTGCAGCGCACGTGGATGAAGTGCCTGATACCTGCGGCTTTCAGATCTTCCATGCATGCCGGGGCACCTGCCACGATGAACATCGCCCTGCCGTCTACGGCCTTGAATGCCGGTATGGCATATTCGGCGTATTCGTCGTCGCTCGAACAAAGCACCACGATATCCGCCTGTGCCTGCATGGCGGCTTCCACTCCGGCTTCCACCGTGTCGAAACCCAAGTTATCGATGACTTCATAGCCGGCGCACGCAAGGAAATTGCATGAGAACTGTGCCCTTGCCTGGCGCATGGCGAGGTTGCCGATGGTAAGCATGAATGCTTTCGACCGCTTGCCCGAACGCCCGGTTTCGAGGCGGAGTGCCTCAAACTCGCTGGCGGCACGCGCACTCTCCAACCTGGCGAAAGAGGGAACTTCCCCCTGATGCGCCTTTTCTCCGCTGCACCCGCATACATGGGACAAGGGAGTCTTGTCCCCGGCAAGTTCATTGAAGTTCGGATACTGGTTGGTGCCCAACAGGATTTCCTTGCGCCGGGACACCGCTTCATGGCGTGCCTTGTTGCTGGCATTTACGGCATTCTGCACGCTTTCACTGAGCACTGAATCCACCATCCCGCCCGCATCTTCTACCTGCAAGAACAGATTCCATGCCTGTTCCGCGATGGAGACAGTCAAGTTTTCGATGTAGTAGGAACCTCCGGCAGGGTCCACGATGCGGTTGAAATGGGACTCTTCTTTCAGGAGCAACTGCTGGTTGCGTGCCAGCCGTTCGGAAAAGTCATCCGGTGTTTCATACACCGCATCGAACGGTGTTACCGTAATCGAATCGACACCTCCAATGGCGGCACTCATGGCTTCGGTCTGCGAGCGGAGCAGATTGACATAAGAGTCGAACAGTGTCAGGTTGAAGGTGGAAGTTTCGGCATGCACGGCCATTTGGCAGTCCTTGTCGCTTTGGGGCTGGTAGGCTTTCACGATATTCGCCCACAACATTCGCGCCGCGCGGAATTTGGCGATTTCCATGAAGTAGTTGGAACTGATGCCGAAATTGAATTTGATTTTCCCGGCGGCGAGAGTGGAAGAGATGCCTGCTTCCGTCAGGCGTTTCATGTATTCGTTTCCCCATGCCAGTGCATACCCCAATTCCTGGTAGATATAAGCCCCGGCATTGCCCAGCTGAAGAGCATTGACGGCGATGCAGCGGAAGTGCGGGTATCCGGCAAGTGCCTGCACCAGTTCTGCCGCCTGCCCGATGAGCGGGCTTACGTCCCTGCCCTTTTGCAGCATCTTGCCTATCGGGTCGAATCCTATTGAACCGTAAAGCCTTTCGGGGTCGTATTCCTTTTCTGCGAAATAATCCGTCAGCAGTCGCGCCAAGGCAAGGGCATGGCGCTGGCATGTCGTGAAATTCAGTTCGATGCAATCGCAATGGATGTCTTTCAGCAAGCTGCGGATATAACCGGCATCCAAATCGTTCGCCCTGACATGGAAACCCAGTGAATCAACGCCCCTGTCCAACAGGCCGAGTGCCTTGCGGTTGGCTTCTGCCGCATCTTCCACCCGGATTTCCTGGCGGACATACCACGTATTATCTTCTTTTTTATTTCCTCTCAGGTAAGGGAACTCGCCCGGCAGGGCCTCGGTTGTCTTCAAGTCTTTCAAGTCTTCTTGGCGGTAGAACGGCTTCACACTGAAGCCCTCATTGGTTCTCCACACCAGTTTCTTTTCATAGTCGGCTCCCTTCAGGTCGGCCTGGATCTTGTCCATCCATGCCTGGGTCGGAACTTCAGGGAAATCGGAAAAGAGTCTTTCTTTACTTTCTGCCATAAATCTCCGTGTTTTTTGATATGTGATTCAAGTCCTGATGCCTGTGGTTGGTTACAAGCAAACTGTGGCAAATATACAAATAAATTGCACACAGCCACATGAAGCAGGAATTTTTTTGGAAGCAAATCTTTGCCATATTGTTTGATTTGCCTACATTTGCACGCCTTTACGCGGACACGGCTCTTAAAAGAGGTCCGGTGCCTGATTCGCACATTTTAAACAAAAATAATTTATGAATTGGTTACATGATTTGTTAACGAACTCGGATTCCATTGCGCACATTGTGGCATTGTACGCCTTTGTCATTTCGTGTGGGGTCCTGTTGGGGAAAATCAAAATCTTCGGCGTCTCGCTGGGGGTCACTTTTGTCTTGTTCGTGGGAATCCTGATGGGGCATTTCGGATTCACCGGCAATACTGCCATATTGACTTTCCTGCAAGATTTCGGGTTAATTCTGTTCGTCTTCTGCATCGGCTTGCAGGTCGGTCCCTCGTTTTTCTCCTCTTTTAAGAAGGGAGGAGTCCGGCTCAACCTGCTGGCAAGCGGGGTCGTGGCGTTGAACATCGCGGTTGCCCTGGTGATTTATTATGCCCTGCAAGGGCGGATCGAAATCCCGATGATGGTGGGCATCCTCTGCGGTGCCGTGACAAATACCCCGGGGCTCGGTGCCGCCAACGAGGCACTGAACCAGCTGGACTACAACGGACCGGAAATTGCCATGGGCTACGCCTGCGCCTACCCGTTGGGGGTGATGGGCATCATCTTGTCGATGATCCTGATCCGCTACATCTGCCGCATCGACATGGGAAAAGAAGCGGACGACATCCAAAAGGCGGAAGAGGCGAATCCGCACCTCAAACCCTACCACATCCAGCTGAAGGTGCAAAACGAGGCACTGGAAGGCAAGACCATCCTGCAGGTGCAGAATTTCCTGGCAAGGAACTATGTATGCTCGCGTATCCTGCAAAACGGGGTTGTGCATATCCCGAACTCCAAGACTGTCCTGCACTTGGGTGATGAAATGAACATCACCTGCGCCGAAGACGATGCCGAAGCCATCGAGGCTTTCATTGGGCCGCGCATCACTGTCGATTGGGAACACCTGAACGTGGAAGACAAGCCGATGGTGTCGCGCCGCATCCTGGTGACACAACCTTCCATCAACGGTAAGACGGTGGGGGAACTGCATTTCAGCAGCATGTACGGTGTCAACGTGACGCGTGTCAACCGTTCCGGTATGGACCTGTTTGCCGCACGTAACCTGACCCTGCAGGTGGGCGACCGCGTGATGGTGGTGGGACCGCAGGACGGCATCGAGCGGGTGGCGACCAGGTTGGGCAACCAGCTGAAACGCCTGGACCACCCCAATATCGTGACGATTTTTGTCGGCATCCTGTGCGGTATCCTTTTCGGGAGCCTTCCTTTTGCCATACCGGGCATTCCTACTCCGGTGAAACTGGGTCTTGCCGGCGGGCCGCTGATTATCTCTATCCTGATAGGCCGTTTCGGCTATAAGGTGAAACTGGTGACCTACACTACCATGAGCGCCAACCTGATGCTCCGCGAAATCGGGCTGGTGCTCTTCCTGGCAAGCGTAGGCATCAAGGCAGGCGGCAATTTCGTGCAGACGGTGGTCGATGGCGACGGGATACTTTACGTGGGTGTCGGTTTCCTCATCACGCTGATACCGCTGCTGGTTACCGGACTGATTGCCCGCTGGAAGTATAAAATCAATTATTATACGCTCATCGGCGTGATTGCCGGCAGCACGACAGACCCTCCCGCATTGGCATACTCCAACCAAGTTTCGGGAAATGACGCTCCTGCCGTAGGCTACTCAACGGTCTATCCGCTGGTGATGTTCCTGCGTATCCTGACGGCGCAGCTGTTAATCCTGCTGCTGGCTTAGAAAGACCATCGATTAGAAATAGAAATTCTGAATAAAAGCACGAAAACATCCGGTTCGGACAGATGTTTTCGTGCTTTTCATTTCTGCTCGGGACGGGCTTCCATACACGCCAAAACAAAACGCGTCCGGCTCTACGTTTTGCGTAAAGCCGGACGCACATATACCTCCTAAAAGGAAGATGTCCTATTTTTCTTTCTTGGCAGTTGATGCAGTTTTCTTTGACGCAGCGGTCGACTTCCTGGCAGTGGCAGGTTTCTTGCTTTCCGCTTTTTTCAGTTCCTCACGCAGCTTGGTCACTTCCTCGTTCAGCTGGACAAGTTCTTCGCCCTGGTTCTTGATAGTGGTAAGCAAGGAGCCCAGTTCCTCGTTGTCCATGTCCACCGGATACAACGAATTGACACGCGCAAGGAAGTCGCCCAGAATGTTCATGTAGTTGGTAAACGCATCGTAAGGCGAGTCGTAAATGCCACGGTTAAGTCCTACACCGGTTTCCTTTGTAGTCATGAAGCGAAGGTTGTTGCTTGCCTGCAAATAATACCAGTCCTGCTTGATGCGGCGGTCATCGCACAAATACACACGTTCTGCCACGCTATACAGCTTGTTGAACGCCTCACGCTGCATCACATTGCCCAGCCACGGACTGATGTCCCTTTCCTCGTCCGACCACGACATGGGGTAAGGCACGTCTATCATGTCCACCGATTTCAGTTTCGTGATGATTTCGCTCGGGGTAGAGAACGTGATGCCACGCTGTTTCGCACAGGCGGGCAATGCCTTCAAAAACTCAAGGATATTGGAAGACAACGGCTGTGCTATGCCCAATGCGGAAAGTTCCATGAAGATATTGATGACCTGCTCATTTTCGGGCAATGAGGCAATCCAGTCGATGTACGTATCGGCAAACAGCGGATATTCGCTCCATTCGGAGTTGGAGAAACGCAGGCTGATGTCATCCGAGAGCTTGAAGTCGCGCATCAACAGCTTCAGGTTCGGATTCTCGGCACAATGATACACATAGTGCGGGCTCTTCCATCCCAGCACATGCTTGGCTCCTTCTACCAGCATCCCCTTGAACCCCATACTTGCCACGATACCGCCGATTTCGTTATCATATATCAGGCTGGAGTTGCGGAACACTTTCGGCTCCTGCCCGAAGTAGTCCTTGATTTTGTGGCGCATGTCTTCCACCTCGGCACGGAAGCAGTTTTCGTTTGCCAAAGACGACAAGCCGTGCGAATAGGGTTCGCAGATAAATTCGCAGCATCCCGTGGCATTCAGTTCCTGCAGCAACTCCACAACGGCAGGTGCATGGATTTCCAGTTGTTCGAGCGCCACCCCCGATATGGACAAGGCTACCTTAAACGCTCCCCCGTTGTTTTTCGCCATTTCTATCAGCGTCGTCAACGCCGGGATGTATGAACGTGCAGCCACGTCATTGATGCCCTGCTCGTTGGCATAGTCGTCGTAATAGTAATGGTCGGTACCTATCTCAAAAAAACGATAACGCTTTAAATGGGTAATCTGATGTATTTCAAAGTAAAGACAGATTGTTTTCATATTGACTTCTATATAAATGGGTTATTTACGATAATTGCTTAAAATCTGCTCGTACAGGTTCCGGATCTTCACTCCGACCTTTTCCCATACGATGCCGTCAACTTCCTTCTTGCCTTCCTCACGCAGGTATTCGTAGAGGGCGGGATACGTACAGATCGCATGGATGGCATCTGCCATGGCGTGAATGTCCCAATAGTCGGTTTTGATGCACTTGCTCAGGATTTCGGCGCATCCCGACTGCTTGGAGATGATGGTAGGCACACTGCATTGCATGGCTTCCAACGGCGAAATGCCAAACGGCTCAGACACGGAAGGCATGATGTAGACATCACTCGATTTCAGCACCTCATATACCTGCTTGCCCTTCATGAAACCGGGGAAATGAAAACGGTCGGCAATGCCCCTCTCGGCAGCCAGGCGGATCATGGCGTCCATCATGTCACCACTGCCCGCCATGACGAAACGCACGTTCCGCGCACGGTGCAGCACCATCGATGCGGCCTCCACAAAATATTCGGGGCCTTTCTGCATGGTAATGCGCCCGAGGAAAGTGACAATCTTTTCTTTCGGATTCTTGCGGGGAACGATTTCCTGGATTTCTTTCGAGAGCGGCGACACCGCATTGTGCATGGTAAAGACCTTGCGCGGGTCCTGGTAATATTTGTGGATGACGGTCTGGCGGGTCAGCTCGCTCACGCACATGATGCAGTCGGCATAATCCATGCCGTTCTTCTCGATGGAATATACCGTGGGGTTCACATTGCCACGGCTGCGGTCAAAGTCGGTGGCATGCACATGGATCACCAAAGGTTTTCCGGACACCTGCTTGGCATGGATGCCCGCCGGATAGGTCAGCCAGTCGTGCGAATGGATGATGTCGAACTCCTGCTGGCGGGCAACCACCCCCGCCACAATGGAATAATTGTTGATCTCTTCGTGCAGGTTATCGGGATAACGTCCCGAAAACTCCATGCAGCCCAGGTCATTCGTATGCATGTAATTGAAATCGGCGTAAAGATGGTCGCGCAAATCATAATACAACTGCGGATCCATATAGCTTCCCACCCGGCTCTTCACATAATCCCACTGCACATCACGCCACACGATAGGCACGCTGTTCATGCCGATGATTTTCAAGAAACTCTGGTCTTCGTCCCCCCAAGGTTTGGGGATGCAGAACGTGATCTGCATATCCGACTGTTGCGCCAGGCCCTTGGTCAGCCCGTAACTGGCTGTACCCAAACCTCCCAAGATATGAGGAGGAAACTCCCATCCAAACATCAAAACTTTCATAGCATTTCCTCCTTTTTATTGATTGTCATATTTCGCCAACAGGCTTAAAGTCCTCAATATTTGCGCCACGTTCATGGCAAACGACACGGCACCCCTGCCACGGAACGGCGGATTTCCGTCAAACAGTTCGGGGATACAGCCTAAGCAGTGGAGCGACATTTCGTCTTCGTAACTGATCATCTGGCGTCCTACGAAAGAGATGGCGCTGCGCTTGTATATGCGCAGGTAAGCCTCCAGGTAGAAACCTTCCAGCCACGGCCATGCCGTCCCCTGGTGGTATGCATAATCGCGCTGTATCTGCGGGCCGACGTAGTTCGGGTTATATCCCCCGCTCTTCGGGCTCAACGAACGCAGGCCCTTCGGGGTCAGCAGCTCCTTGGTCACAATATCGACCACACCCTTCTTTTGTTTGGCATTCAGCGGAGAATAATCGAAGGCTGCCGCAAAAATCATGTTCGGGCGTACGCTCCAGTCCATCATGTCGCCGTTGACATAATCGAGAAGGTAACCGTATTCGTTCAGGAAGGTTTCGATGAATGATTGCCCCGCATGCGCTGCCAGCCGGGAAAGCTGCCCAGCAAATTCCGTGTCTCCGCCTTCACCCAGCAGTTCGGACACAAACATCAGCGCGTTGTACCACAAGGCATTGAACTCTACGATAAATCCCGTACGCGGGGTGACAGGACGTCCGTTCACGGTGGCGTTCATCCACGTAACTGCCTTGTCTCTCCCTTCGGAATAAACCAGCCCGTTTTCGCATACGCGCAAATTGGGATGTTCCCCGCCGGCGAGATAGGCCATGATGTCTTTCAGCAGCGTGCCGTATTTTTCCCGGGCGGCACTGCGCGATACCATCTTGGCGTATTGCTGAACCGCCCATACCGCCCACATCAGCACGTCCGGATGTTCCATCTCATACACTTTCAATGTGGAGGCTTCGCCTTTCATGAATTCATAGATGGCCTTGACTGCCGTATTCATTACCATTTCGAACTTGTCCACTTCCCCGATGGACAGCATCAGCCCCGGCAAGGAGATGAACATGTCGCGCGCGCGGCATTTAAACCACGGATAACCTGCCACGATGTAGAATTCGTCCCCCTGTTTGTTCAGGAACTGGTGTGCGGCATTGATCAGGCAATGCTTGAAGTTATCTCTCGGAGTGCGCCGGTCTTCCTCTTCGGAGAAAAGCCGGTTCAGGTTGACGGTTTCAATCTCAGAAATGCCTGCTGAGAACACAATCGGCTGTTCTTTCGTGATTTCCACCTCGAAATATCCCGGTACATACAGGTCCTCGTTGAAGTCATACCCGCGTTCCTGCTCCTTGGTGTATTCGATTCCCCGGTACCAGTCCGGATGGAAACGGAACTCATTTTCACAACTCAGCTGCATGAACAGTTCGGGATAGCCCAGATACATGCAGGTCTTTATCCCGTTCTTCACGGTATCGTACCGGCGGCTTGCCTGCGCGTTTTCGTGCGTATACTGGCGCACACTGCGGAAAGCGAGGAAGGGGCGCAAACGGAGCGTCGTGGTGGAATGGGCTTCCAGCAACGTGTAGCGGATCAGGATACGGTTCTCATGGTGGACGAACAGTTTTTCTTTTTTCATGACCACACCTCCCACGCGGTAGATGGTGGTAGGCACTTTCTCGCATTCGTACTCACGGATGTACTTGTGCCCGCGCGGGCTGAAACTGTCTCCGTGATACTTGTGAAGACCAAGGTTGAACTCTGCTCCATGTTGGATAACCGTCTCATCGAGTGAAGACAGCAACACATGATTCTCATCATCCAGCTCGGGCACCGGAATAACCAATAAACCATGATATTTGCGCGTGTTGCAGTCAACAATCGTAGAACAATGATACGCTCCCGAACGATTGGTGCGGAGAATCTCACGGGGCAACGATTCTTCCAGGTTCGTCATCAGCGTTTTGTCAAATCGTAAATAACTCATAGCCGTTATTTTTAAGGTTGTTATTTTTTTACTGAATATGTTTTATTAATCCTCAAAATTACAAATTAAATGAACAAGGCAAAATGAAACGGGCTTTTTTTTCACCCGCACGGTAAAAATCTGTTAAATTCCATTCTCCTGTCACGATTTTTTTCCGGGAGCACAAAAAAAAATCCGGCACAGGCACCTTCTCCTGCGCCATCACGCGCCAGAGAAGGAAACCTGTACCGGGAACAAATCCTTATTTTTCCTTATCGGATCATATCGAACCCGCAATAGGGTACCAATGCTTTCGGGATGCGGATGCCTTCCGGGGTCTGGTTGTTTTCGAGCAAGGCTGCCACGATACGGGGCAGTGCCAGGGCAGAACCGTTCAGCGTATGACAAAGTTCTATTTTCTTGCCTGCCGTGCGGTAGCGGCATTTCAGGCGGTTTGCCTGGTAAGTGTCGAAATTGGATACGGAGCTTACTTCCAGCCAACGTTTCTGGGCTTCGGAATAGACCTCGAAATCGTAGCAGACAGCCGCTGTGAAACTCATGTCTCCCCCGCACAGGCGGAGGATGCGGTACGGGAGTTCCAGCTTTTCCAGCAGGCCTTCCACGTGGTCAAGCATCTCCCGGTGCGACTGCCCGGAATGTTCGGGTGTGTCAATACGGACCAGCTCGACTTTCGAAAACTCGTGAAGCCGGTTCAGCCCCCGCACATCCTTGCCATACGAGCCTGCCTCGCGGCGGAAACACTGCGTGTAGGCACAATTCTTAACGGGCAGCTGCTTTTCGTCCAGAATTACATTGCGGTAAATGTTGGTAACGGGAACCTCGGCAGTGGGAATCAGGTAGAGGTCGTCCAGGTTGCAGTGGTACATCTGACCTTCCTTGTCGGGCAGCTGGCCCGTCCCGTATCCCGAAGCGGCATTCACCACCGTGGGCGGCATGATTTCCTCATACCCGGCGGCACGTGCCTCGTCAAGGAAGAAATTGATAAGCGCACGCTGCAGGCGTGCACCCTGTCCCCGATAGACCGGGAAACCGGCTCCGGTGATTTTCACGCCCAGGTCGAAATCAATCAGGTTGTATTTCTTCGCCAGCTCCCAATGGGGAAGCGCGTCTTCCGGCAGTTCGGTTTCCGGGCCTCCCGTCTTCACCACCACATTGTCTTCGGCGCCCACACCTTCGGGCACTTCCTCGTAAGGCACATTGGGGATGGTGCACAACACCTCTTGCAGGTCGGCGGCCGCCCGGTCCATCTCTTCCTGGATTGCCTTGCCCGCCTCCTTGATTTCCGCCACGCGTGCCTTGGCGGCTTCCGCCTCGGCGGCCCTGCCTTCTTTCATCAGCTGCCCGATGGATTTCGAAAGCGTGTTCACCTCGGCAAGGCCTTTGTCCAACCGAGCTTGTGCGTTGCGGCGCCTGTCATTCAGTTCCAGCACTTGGGCAATGGCCTCCTGGGCTTTTGCGAAATGCTTTTTCTCCAATCCCCGGATTACTTTTCCGGTATCTTCTGTAATTTGTCTGATTGTAAGCATGTCTTCTTATGTCTGTTTTTTATATAGTTCCTGTTCGTTATTTTGTACTGCAAAGATATTCCTAATATCGAACATATCCAATGAAACTCACAAGATACTTTGGCGGATGCGTACCAGTTTTTCCAACAAGCCTTCCAGCAGGTCCAGCTTCAGCATATTCGCGCCGTCGCTCTTCGCCACCGAAGGGTCTTCGTGCGTTTCGACGAACAGTCCGTCCACACCTGCCGCCACACCTGCCCTGGCGATGGTCTCTATCAGCTGGGGCATGCCTCCCGTCACGCCCGACGCCTGGTTGGGACGTTGCAGGGAATGGGTGGCATCCAATACCACCGGATGGCCGAACGACTGCATTTCCGGGATGCCCCGGTAGTCGACGACCAGGTCCTGGTAACCGAAAGTCGTCCCGCGCTCGGTCAGCATCACCCGGGGGTTACCAGCTTCCACCACCTTGTCTGCCGCGAAACGCATGGCTGCCGGCGAGAGGAACTGCCCCTTCTTTATGTTCACAATTTTTCCCGTACGCGCCGCCGCCACCAGCAGGTTGGTCTGGCGGCACAGGAATGCCGGGATCTGCAACACGTCCACATACGCGGCTGCCATATCGGCTTCCGCCGCCGTGTGGATGTCGGTCACCACCGGCACGCCGAATGTGGCACGCACCTTTGCCAGCACCTTCAATGCCTTTTCGTCACCGATGCCCGTAAACGAGTCCAGGCGCGAACGGTTTGCCTTCCGATACGAACCCTTAAATACATAAGGTATATGCAAACGGTCGGTCATTTTCACGATGCGCTCTGCGATACGCAATGCCATGTCTTCACCCTCTATCACACAAGGACCCGCCAGCAGGAAGAAATTGCCCGTGCGGGTCAAATCGTCTATCGTCTGTATCATTGTAGTTTATTTGATTTGGATACTCACCCTCATTGGGGGATAATCAATGTCAACGCCTCGGGCGCGACGGTCACTTCTATCGGGAAATGCCGGTCGAACCACACGCGCCCGTCGAGGCTGATTTCTGCATTTTGCGCACGCAGGATTTTCACCAACCGTGTACGGTAGGGCTTTACGATCTTATGGTTCAACAGGCGTCCCTGTTGCAACATCCACAGACCGGATATCAGTTCACGGAGCTCCGGGCGATATACCAGCGACACATCCAGCCACCCGTTGTAAGGCACGGCGCTCGGGGTCAACCCGTATCCGCGTCCGCTTCCTATCGCCACCGCCATCAGCCTGCCGCGGATGTGTTCGTCGTTCACCTTCAGGTGCATGCGGTGCAACTTGCGCTCGAAAGCCAAGAGGAACAACGACGACAGGTAGGAAAACAGCGGAATGCCCCAGAAGCGTTTGGTCTCGTTGGTGATGCGCACAATGCGTGCCCCCAGCCCGATGTACACGGCATTCAGGAAATGGCGGGTCACATGCACCTTCCCGTCGAAATAGCAGAACGCCCCAACATCCACTTTCCGCACACGGCGGTTGATCAACACGTCCACCGCCTGCATGTAGTCGTCCGAGTTCAGCCCCCAATATTTGGCAAAGTCGTTCCCGATGCCGTTCGGGATGATGCCCAAGGCTATGTCGTGCTTGTTTTCGGCGTCCGAAAGCATGATCCCGTTCACGGCATCGTTCAGTGCGCCGTCGCCACCCACCACCACAATCGTGCGGTAGCCGTTGTTCGCCATGGTGCGCGACAAGCGTTCCACCGACCCGAAGCCTTCCGATTGCACATAATCGAAATGCACGTCCCGGCTTTCCATGTATTCCCGGATTTCCTTCCAGCGTTTCTGTGCCTTCCGGCTTCCTGCCTTCGGATTGTATATCACTCCCCAGCGGGTAGGTTCTACTGCCATATCTGTTTATTTTTAATCATAATCCATAAACGTCCCGGCATATCAGTTCCCTGATTTTGCCCACATTCTCTTCTACCGGGCATTCCGCCCTGAGCCAATGGATGGTAAACCCGCGCCGTTCCATCCCCCTGAACCACGTCATTTGCCGTTTGGCAAACTGGTGGATGGCTGTTTCCAGCCGGCTGAACATCTCCTCATAGCCCAACTTCTCTGTCACATACAAAGTCAGGTATTTGTATTCCAACCCGTAATAGAGCAAGTCTTCCGGCGCAATCCCTTCCCCTATCAGGCGGCGCACCTCGTCTACCATCCCTTCGTCCAAGCGTTGCCGCAGCCTGCGGGATATTTTTCTGCGGCGTGTTTCCCTGTCGATGTCCACGCCCACCACCAAACTGCGGATGGTGGGGAAACCGCGCCCTTCCACGGGGTGCGTGCGGTAATACTCCTCTATCTCGATTGCCCGGACGGCACGTCGCGGCGTGTCCACGTCCGTGGTGTTGTGCAGGGTCTTGTACGATGCCAGCAATTCCGCCAGTTCCGCCAGCGTCTTGCCCGCCAGCCTCTGCCGCAGCTCCGGGTTTTCCGGGACGGGCAGCAGCCTGTAGCCTTTCAGCACCGACTCGATGTACATGCCTGTTCCCCCGCACAAGATGGGGAGCATCCCTCGCGACCGGATGTCCTCGTATGCCTTCAGGAAGTCGCGCTGGAACTCGAACACATTATATTTCGTTCCCGGTTCGGCTATGTCGATAAGGTGGTAGGGAACCGCCCTCCCGTCTGCCACATACTCGTCCAGGTCCTTCCCCGTGCCCAGATCCATCCGCCGGTACACCTGGCGGCTGTCCCCGCTGATGATTTCCGTACGGAGGCTGCCTGCCAATGCCACCGCCAAGGCTGTCTTGCCCGAAGCGGTGGGACCTACTATCGTGACCAAATCATACGCCATATCAGCTGTTCAGGCTTGCCGAGCGCACACGGCTCAACGTTTCGGGGGTCATCTGGAGGAGCGAGGCGATGTAGACCAACGGCGCACGTTTCAAAATCTCCGGATGGAGCTGGAACAGTTTGTTGTAACGCTCGTGTGCCGACTCGAACCGGAGCATGTCCGCCTTCACCTGCGATTCGATGAGCGAACGCTCCAGTACCTTGCGGTACAACACGCCGATGTCGGCATGCGCTACCGAAAGGCTGTCCAGCCCCTCCTTGCTTATCTCCCACAACACGGTGGGCTCCAGCGTTTCTATCACCAGTCGCGTAGGTCCCTGGCTGAAATAACTTTCCAGGCAGATTACCATACCGTCCTCGTAAGAGATGTGTTCTGTCACGTCTTTCCCGTATTTGAAGTAATACTGGCGCATCATGCCTTTCTCCACGTAGCGCATGCAGGTACACACCTCGCCCTCTTTCAGCACGGTTTCCCCTTTCTTGTACTTGCGGCAGACCAGCATGTCGGCAAACGCATGCATGCTGGTCCTTTCCAGCGGGGCACGGTACGCTTCCGCTATCGCCCTTGCCATATCGATGTTTGTGGTTGCCATGATGTTTTCCTCCTTACTTGTTATCCTATTTTACCTTGATGCGGTCGAACCCCTCGCCGAACACACCGATGACGGCACTCTGCGAGACGAACGCCTTTGGGTCTATGTCCTTGATCAGGCGGAAAATGGTATTCGACTCACGCTTTTTCGCCAGCACGAACATCATTTTCACGCCTCTGTTCGTATAGCATCCCACTCCGTCGATGAACGTCACCCCGCGATGCAGGTCTATGTTGATGCGATGGCCTATCTCTTCGTATTTGTTCGAAATGATAAAGAACTGTACCGACTGGCGTGCACTGTTCACCACCTGGTCGATGACAAAGCTGCTGATGAAGAGCACCACATAGCCGTATACCACCCGCTCCCAGTCGTGCAGCACCAGGTAACTCGACGAGATGATAATCACGTCGCACATCAATATGACACGCCCCAGCGAGATGTCGCGGTACTTGTTCACGATGGCTGCGATGATGTCGGTGCCTCCCGTACTGCCGTTGGCGGAGAAGGCAAGGCCGATGCCGCCCCCGCAAAACGATGCTCCCAGCACACACGCCATGAAGGGCTGGTCGTGTATCAGCCCTCCGTCCGCCACGCGCTGGATGATGGCGAGGAAGGCAGTCAGCACCCCCACCGCCCAAATGGTCTTGAGGCAGAACTTCAGCCCCAGGATCTTCAGTGCGAGCAACAGCAATACGAAGTTAATGCCCAGATAGGTGTATTGCACGGGGAACCCCGTTGCCCAATAAACGATGGAAGCGATTCCCGGAACAGCCCCCGAAGGCAGGTTGTTCGGCAACAGGAACACCGTCCACCCTATTCCGTACATCAACATGCCCAATGCTATCAGCAGGTAGTCTTTGGTCTCCCTCCATACGGACAGCCTGGATTTCAAGATAATGTTTTGGTTCATTTTCTGCTTTTGATGTGTTAAGTTTTTCGGAAAGCAAAAGTAGGAAAAATCGCTGAAATAAACGAATAAAAACCGGGCGGAGAACGAAAACTTTGAAAAGAAAACGGAAAAGCTTGGAAAGCCTGCCCATATAAACTATCTTTGCTCACGAATAACAGGCTAACACATAATCGAGACAACATGGCATTGGTAAACGAACATTTCCTCAAACTGCCGAACAACTATTTCTTTTCCGATATCGAGAAGAAAGTAAATCTTTTTAAAGTAACCCACCCGAAAGCCGACCTTATCCACTTGGGAACAGGCGATGTCACACTCCCGCTTCCCCAGGCATGCACGGAAGCCATGCACCGTGCCGTAGACGAGCTTTCACGCGAACAGACCTTCCGGGGATACGGACCCGAAGAAGGATACGCTTTCCTGAAGGAAGCCATCATCAAACACGAATTCGCACCGAGGGGCGTGCATCTGGACACAAGCGAGATATTCATCAGCGACGGGAGCAAGAGCGACACGGGCAACATCGGCGACATCCTGCGGCACGACAACAGCGTGGGGGTCACCGACCCCATCTACCCCGCCTACATCGACTCGAACGTGCCGTGCGGGCGGGCAGGCGGGCTGCAGGAGGACGGCAAATGGAGCAACGTGGTCTATATCCCCTGCAAGATGGAAAACGGATTCATCCCCGAACTGCCCACGCAGCGGATCGACATCGTGTACCTGTGCTATCCCAACAACCCCACGGGCACCGTGCTGAGCAAGGCGGAGCTACGCAAGTGGGTGAACTATGCCCTGGAGAACGACACGCTCATCATCTTCGATGCCGCTTACGAGGCATACATCCAGCATGCGGACATCCCCCACTCCATCTACGAGATAAAGGGTGCCCGGAAGGTGGCCATCGAGTCGCGCAGCTTCTCGAAGACAGCCGGGTTCACAGGCGTGCGCTGCGGCTATCTGGTCATCCCCAAGGAATTGACCTGCGCCACCCTCACGGGAAAGCGCATCCCCCTCACCCCGCTGTGGAGACGCCACCGGGAAACGAAGTTCAACGGGACATCGTACATCACCCAGCGGGGTGCCGAGGCCATCTATACGCCGGAGGGCAAGGAGCAGGTGAAGGCACACATCCAATACTACATGCACAACGCCTCCATCATGAAGCGGGCGCTCACCAGCATCGGCCTGAAAGCCGCCGGAGGCGAAGACGCGCCCTACCTGTGGGTGAAAGCCCCGGAGGGGATGTCATCGTGGAAGTTTTTCGAGAAACTGCTGTACGAGGCACACGTGGTGACCACGCCGGGCATAGGGTTCGGTCCCGGAGGGGAAGGATACCTGCGCCTCACGGCTTTCGGAAAGAAAGAACGCATCCAGGAGGCCATGCAACGCCTGTGCCGCTGCCTGTAACCCCCGGTGGGAATCTTAAACATGCAGAAACCAATGGAATGGTTATACGATCTATTTTTTGAGCATACCGCCCTGCAGGCGGTCATCATCCTGTCCCTGATTATCTCCACGGGACTGGCTTTGGGGAAAATACGCCTTTGCGGCGTTTCGCTGGGAACCACGTGGGTATTTTTCATGGGCATCCTTGCAGGGCATCTGGGCTTCTCCATCGACGCGCAGATGCTGTCTTACGCCGAAAGTTCGGGGCTGGTGCTGTTTGTCTACGCCCTGGGGCTGCAGGTGGGTCCCGGCTTTTTCAGTTCGCTCCGCCAGGGAGGCTGCCGGATGAACCTGCTGGGACTGGGAGTCATCCTGCTGGGCACGGCCATGGCGGTCGCGCTGTCTTCTGTCGCTTCCATCTCTATCTCCGACATGGTGGGCATCCTTTGCGGCGCCACCACCAACACGCCGGCACTGGGTGCCGCGCAGCAGACGCTGAAACAAATGGGCGAGCCTGCCAACGGGGCCGCACTGGGCTGTGCGGTGGCATACCCGCTCGGTGTGGTGGGCGTAATCCTTGCCCTTGCCGCCATCAGGAAATTCCTGGTCCGCCCGGAAGACATGAAGGAGCACCACCACGATGACCCGAACCACACCTACATCGCCACTTTCCAGGTGCTCAATCCTGCCATTTTCAACAAAAGCATCCACGAGATTGTCCAGCACGGATACACCAGGTTCGTCATCTCGCGCCTGTGGAGGGACGGGCAGGTATGCATCCCCACCTCCGACAAGGTGCTGAAGAAGAACGACCGGTTATTGGTGGTCACGACCGAAAAGGACGTGACGGCACTCACCATCCTCTTCGGCGAACAGGAACAGAAAAACTGGAACAAGAAGGACATCAACTGGAACGCCATCGACACCCAGCTCATCTCCCGCCACATCGTCATCTCCCGTCCGGAGATAAACGGGAAGAAACTGGGCTCGCTCCGCCTGCGCAACCTCTACGGCATCAACATCAGCCGGGTGCTGAGGAACGGCGTGCAGCTACTGGCCACACCCGGACTGGTGCTGCAACTGGGCGACCGCCTGACGGTAGTGGGCGAAGCCGCCTCCGTCAGGAACGTGGAAAAGGTGCTGGGCAACACCATCAAGAGCCTGAAATCGCCCAACCTGGCATCCATCTTCATCGGTATCGTGCTGGGGCTGGTCGTCGGGTCCGTCCCCATTGTCCTGCCGGGCATCAGCTCGCCTGTCAGGCTGGGGCTTGCCGGGGGACCCATCATCGCCGGCATCCTGATAGGCGCGTACGGCCCGCGCCTGCACATGCTGACCTATACCACCCGCAGTGCCAACCTCATGCTGCGGGGACTGGGGCTGTCGCTCTACCTCGCCTGCTTAGGGCTGGATGCAGGGGTCCATTTCTTCGACACCGTGATGCGCCCCGAAGGCGCATTGTGGGTGGGCATCGGGTTCCTGATTACTTTCGTGCCCGTGGTCATCATGGCAATAGTTGCCCTGCGCTGCTGCCACCTCGATTTCGGCAGCACGTGCGGCATGCTCTGCGGGAGTATGGCAAACCCGATGGCACTGAATTATGCCAACGACATCATCCCGAACGACAACCCCTCCGTAAATTATGCTACAGTCTACCCGTTGGGCATGTTTACCCGCGTAATCATCGCCCAACTCATTTTAATGATATTCATGTAAAACCATTTAAACCCGTACAACCGTCATGGAACCCTGCAAACAAACCACAGGAAGGACAATACAGGACGAGCTCCGCTACCTGGAGCTGCTTTCGCACAGCTTCCCCACCATCGCTGCCGCCAGCACCGAAATCATCAACCTGGAAGCCATCATGAACCTGCCGAAAGGCACCGAACACTTCCTTGCCGACCTGCACGGGGAGCATGAGGCATTCCAGCACGTGCTGCGGAACGCCTCGGGCGCCATCAAGCGGAAGGTGAACGAAATATTCGGCAACACGCTGCGCGAACTGGAAAAGAAAGAGCTATGCACCCTCATCTACTACCCGGAACAGAAACTGCAACTGGTGAAGGAGGTGGATACCGACCTGGAAGACTGGTATGTCACCACCCTGAACCAGCTGGTAAAAGTGTGCCAGAACGTATCGTCCAAATACACGCGCTCGAAGGTGCGCAAAGCCTTGCCGGAGGAGTTCTCGTACATAATCCAGGAACTATTGCATGAAAGCAGCAGCGACCCCAACAAGCAGGCGTACATCAACGTTATCATCAGCACCATCATCGACACCCACCGTGCCGACGATTTCATCGTGGCGATGTGCAACCTCATCCAGCGGCTCACCATCGACTCGCTGCACATCCTGGGCGACATCTTCGACCGGGGACCCGGTCCGCACATCATCATGGACACCCTGTGCAACTACCACAACTTCGACATCCAGTGGGGCAACCACGACATCCTGTGGATGGGAGCCGCCTCGGGCAACGACTGCAACATAGCCAACGTGCTCCGCCTTGCCATGCGCTACGGCAACCTGCCGGTGCTGGAAGACGGCTACGGCATCAACCTGCTGCCCCTCGCCACATTCGCCATGGAGACCTATGCCGACGACCCCTGCACCCTCTTCGGCCCGCGGACCGGGCCGTCGCCGGACATAAACAACGAAAAGACCCTCCGCCTGATAGCGCAGATGCACAAGGCAATCAGCATCATCCAGTTCAAGCTGGAAGCCGGAATCATCCGGCGCAGGCCGGAGTTCTGCATGGAAGACCGGATGCTGTTGCACCGCATCGACTTCGGACGCCACACCATCACGCTCGACGGCAAGGAATATCCGCTGCGCGACAGCTTTTTCCCCACCATCGACCCCGCAGACCCCTACCGGCTGAGCGACGAGGAAAAGGACATCGTGCAGAAACTGCACAACTCGTTCATCGGGAGCGAAAAGCTCCGCAAGCACATGAAATGCCTGTTCCGCTACGGCAGCATGTACAACGTGTGCAACTCGAACCTGCTGTTCCACGCCTCCATGCCGCTCAACGCGGACGGGTCGCTGAAAGAGGTCGAAATCCTGGGCAAGGGATACAAGGGGGAAGCCCTCCTGAAACGGGTGGAACAACTGATCCGCACAGCCTACTTCGCCGAGAACGACCACGAGGAGAAAGCCTTTGCCCTCGACTACGTGTGGTACCTGTGGTGCGGGAAAGATTCGCCTGCCTTCGACAAGAGCAAAATGGCGACATTCGAGCGCTACTTCGTGGACGACAAGGAGACGCATACCGAAGTGAAGGGGTACTACTACCAGCTGCGCGACCGCGAAGACATCTGCGACATGATCATGGACGGGTTCGGCGTAAAAGGCGAACACCGCCACATCATCAACGGCCACGTGCCGGTCAAGGCGATGAAAGGGGAAAAACCCATCAAGGCCAACGGCAAGCTGATGGTCATCGACGGGGGATTCTCGAAAGCCTACCAGCCCGAAACGGGCATTGCCGGCTACACCCTGGTGTACCACTCGCGAGGGTTCCAACTGGCGCAGCACGAGCCGTTCACCTCCACCCAGCGTGCCATCGAAGAAGGGCTGGACATCAAGTCGACCACCCAGATTGTGGAGATGAGCGCCCACCGCATGATGGTAAAAGACACGGACAAGGGAAAGGAACTGAGCATCCAGATAGAGGACCTGAAGAAGCTGCTCGTAGGCTACCGCACCGGCATCATCAAGGAGAAGGCAAACTGAGCGGGAAGAACCGCGTCCGGAAAAGATTTTTTGATGGACCTTCCACTACTTTTGAAGGACTTTCCACTACCTTTCCACGCCCCGTTTTTGATGGACCTTCCACGACATGCGGAGTGGTGGAAAGTCGTGGAAAAAATCTGCGGATGCACCGTGCGGGACGCTTCATGAAAAGCTTTATCAGTTCTATGTAAGATGCTGTGGATATGGAAGATATGATTCAGCAAAAAAGTAATACGGGGCGGTGTCCTCCCCCGGCGGAGTGACAGGTGTGACAGGCGATTTTCAAACTTTTCATATATGTCGTGGAAGATCTACTTTTAGATATTCCACGACCTTATTGCGAAAGTTATAATATAGGGTGCCATACCTGTCACACCCCCATCCCCGGTCCCCCCCGCTTATTGAAGGGAATAACCCGTCCGAAAAGTTGTTGTCGCCTTGAAAGGCATTTATGTCTATACCCCGCAAGCCGTCTCATGGCTTAATCTTGCAACGAATGTTGGTTTCGGATAAAATAGTACTATGTCTTTCTTTCTTCCCTCTTTAACTTTGCATTTACATAAGTCTGATTTACTTTATTAATTTACTGTCAATTATGAAAAACAACAATCGCATTCTCGCCCTATGGTTTTTGCTGCTCGTGTGGTCTGCGGCCGGTGCTGTAAACACCCCTCGTCCTGTGACGCCTCAGGCTTCCGATGAAGCGAAGGCACTGCTTAATTTCTTGTATCAAATCAATGGCGAAAAGGTCTTGTCGGGGCAACAAGGCATGACCGAAGCCGATTATGTAAAACAAGTGACCGGACACTACCCCGCAATTAAGGGGTTTGACCTGATTCATGAGCGCGAGAATGCGCAAGTGGTTCAATCGGTCATTGACTGGTGGAACAAGGGGGGAATACCGACGCTGATGTGGCATTGGGGAGCTCCGGGTAAAGGCCCCGGTTATGAAAACAGCAAGAAGGAAATAGATATCGACCGTTGCTTTGAAGAGGGGACAGTGGAGTATGAAGCGATGTGGGACGACCTGAAACGCATAGCCGATGGTTGACCGTACTGCGCGATGCCCATGTCCCTGTGTTGTGGCGTCCCATGCACGAATGCGATGGAAATTGGTTCTGGTATGGCAAAGGTACCGGTGAACAGTTCACCCGGTTGTGGCGTACCATGTTCGACTAAGCTGAACAACCTTATTTGGGTGCTTTGTCATTCCGGACAACCGGCAGCCGAGTTTGACCCGGGTGAAGCTTATTATGATTTGGCCGGTGCCGATAGTTATAGTCAGGAGCCTGTCCGCAAGGATATGTACGAACGGGTAAAACAGATTCACGGAGCCGAACGCCCCATTCCCTATCACGAATGCGGCACGATACCCGACCCTGATTTGTGCGCTGCTCAGGGTGTGAATTGGAGCTGGTGGATGTTATGGAGTAGGGAATACGTGACGGGCTATGACAAGGAAATGCTTAAAAAAGTCTATAGTCATGACAATGTCCTTACGTTGGATGAATTGCCTCCGATTATGGATTATCTTCCGGACTTTCCCAATGTCCAGGAGACAGGAAACGCTGCTTGTTTCCCATTAGTGTCAGATACCGAGACTGCAGCCATCGTTACAGATGAACGCGATTTCCCGGTGACACGCATTGCCGCCCAAATGCTGGCCGATGATATAGAGCGTGTCACGGGTCAGCAACCCGAATTGTCTGTTGTCCGAAGCATAGACGAACTGGAAGAAGGGAAGGCTACCGTCATTGCAGGCACCATCGGAATGAGCAGTCTCATAGACGAGCTTGTGGAACAGGGCTGTCTGGACGTTTCGGATATCAATGGGAAATGGGAGTCTTTTGTCCTGGCCACGATTACACATCCCAAGCATAAAAGCCCGTTGTTGGTGGTGGTAGGGAGCGATCGTCGCGGCACGGCTTTCGGGCTGACTTCGCTCTGTGAAGCCATCGGAGTATCTCCCTGGTATTGGTGGGCAGATGTAACGCCGGGAAAGAAACAAAATCTCTTCGTGGAGCCGGGACGCTTTAAGCAGGGTGAACCATCGGTGCAATATCGGGGAATCTTTATCAACGACGAGCGCTTTGGCGGTTGGGCAAAATGGGTGGAAAACACCTTTGACAAAGAAAGCGGCGAAGTGGGGCCAAAAGCCTATCGCAAGGTCTTTGAACTGTTGCTCCGTCTGAAAGGCAATTACCTGTGGCCGGCAATGCATAATGGTTCGAAGGCTTTCAATGCCAATCCTGAGAATGCTCGTCTGGCGGATGAATATGCAATTGTCATGGGGTCGTCTCATTGCGAGCAGATGTTGAGGAATAACGAAGACGAATGGAAAAATGCCGGGGTTTATGGCGATTTCAATTACATGACCAACCGTCCGACCATCATCAAGTATTGGGAAGAACGTGTGAAGACAAATGGCAAGTATGAAAACATATATACGTTAGGACTTCGCGGCATCCATGATTATCCGATGGAAGGTGCGGAAACTACGGAAGAGCGGACTGCGTTGATGCAGCAGGCTATCAATGACCAGCGTGAGATGTTGAGCCGGAACCTTCACCAAAATATCGACCAGATTCCCCAAATACTTTGCACATACGAAGAAGTGCTTGATGCATACCACAACGGTCTTCAAGTACCCGATGATGTCACCTTGCTGTGGTGCGATGACAAGCATGGATATACTCGCAATCTCAGCAACCCCCAAGAACAGAAACGTAAAGGTGGGGCCGGTATCTATTATCATCTTTCTTACCATGGCGATCCGGCCAGCTGGATTTGGTTGAGTCCTCTTTCTCCGGCTTTTATCTCTACCGAGTTGACCAAGGCCTATACGTATGGTGCCCGCAAGATATGGATATTCAATGTAGGAGACATCAAGCCGGCGGAGAAGGAACTTTCATTTGCCATGGAGCTTGCATGGAATATTGACAAATGGAAACCAGATCATGCACATGCTTACATCGGTAAATGGGTGGCGAAGACTTTCGGTAAGGAGTATGCTGAAGAAATAGCAAAAATACAGGATGAATACTATAAGTTGATGGCTGCGGGGAAAGACTCCCATGTCTATTTTATCAGCTATTCGGAGGAAGAAATTGAGAATCGCATCAACCGCTATCGAGCCTTGTCGAATCAGGCTATGGAGCTGATGAAGACAATCCCTGATGATCTGAAAGACGCCTACTTTGAGTTGGTGCTTTATCCGGTTCGGGGTGCAGCGATGCTGAACGAATACCAGCTGCTGTCACGTCGAAGCCTTGCAAGTGCTTCTTGTGGCGACAGCATTGCGGCCATGAATGATGCCTTGCGGGTAAAACAAATGTTCCAGTCTCTAAATGACTGGACCACGCACTATAATCAGGAAATCTGTAATGGAAAGTGGAACCATTTCTTCTGTTGGCGACCCTATCATTGGTACGGTTCCCAGCAGATGGATGCATCAATTGCTACTCCGGAGCTGATAACTGAAATATCCCGGTCGCTGAAGCCCCGGTTTGTTCCTACGGCTAAGGCTTTGTCGGAAGAAGGAGTGTCGATAGAATCCACTGTCACCACCGATATACCTATTTGGATAGAAGCCATTTCTCCTATACGTAATTTCTCGAAGGCTCCTGAGGATAATGTCTTTTGTCGTGTGGTGGCGGGAAAAAAATCATTTGATGCTTCCGCAACCCCAATCAACAATATCTGGCATGCCACGCATGTAGGGCCTATGTGGAGCAAAGTGGGTGTAATCCATTTGAAAAAAGGCGTCAACAAACTGCGCATTACGGATGTCAAGCCAGATGCACGCATCGACTCCATCTTTCTTGGCACTTATCCGCCGTTCCCTGAATCGCCGAAGCATGGTAATCCCTGCCTCGAGCTATCAGTTGAAGCAAGACGGGGAAAAAGGTGAAATCAGAAGAGTAAAACAACTCGGATTCGAGGACGGTGTACTGGTGCTCCCTTTTGATACGCCGTCCTACGCAACCACGTCGTTACAAAATGCTCCGTTTGTAGAATATACGCTGAACCTTCAGCAAGGTGAGAATTGCATCGAAGTCCGAACTTTGCCCACGCTTCATGTCTATGAAGGTAGAGATGCACGTTATGCTATCAGCTTGGATGGTGGAAAGATCGAAGTCTTTTCTATTCAAACAGATGATTTTTCTGCCGAATGGCGTTTGAATGTATTAAGAGGATATTCTTGTCGCCAGTTGAAAGTAAATATACCCGAAACCGGACAACACACATTGAGGATTTATTTAATGGATCCCGGTATTGTCTTACAGGAAATCCGTGTACTGTGAGTAGAAAAACGCTTGTTGCATGCATAGCAAAATAACATAGAAAAATATGAA